>CANRBD010000023.1 GCA_947628765.1 uncultured Bacilli bacterium | reverse complement strand
TGTTGCGAATAGATATTATAGATTATTCATATGTCTTTTTCAATACTTGTTTGTTGCACTTCAAATTTAAAATAACATTCTTTTAAAAATTTGACAAAAAATAAAAAAAATGATATAGTAACACTCGTTTTAAACAAAGGGGGGATTTTTATGTACGAGGATAATAATGGATCATTTGCGCTTAAAAGCCTAATTGTTAAGATTTTAATTGCCATTTTATTAATTTTCATTGTAATTTGGCTATTTCCAACCAAAGGGTATATTGATAAAGCTATTGAACAAAAATTAGGCACAAATGCTGAACAAATATTTAATACTAATATTGGTGTCATGAAAAATGCCGCGATGGGTTATTTTAATGGTTCAAGACTCCCACAAAAAGAAGGCAACACTAAAAAAATCAACCTCGAAGAAATGCTTGCTGAAGATTTACTAGTAGAATTTACTGATAGTAAAGGGAAAAAATGTGATTTATCAAAATCTTATGTTGAAGTAAAGAAAAATAAAGATGATTATAAAATGACTACAAACCTAGTATGTACAGACAAAACGGCTAAAGTTATAAGCTATTTTGGCAACTATGATTACTGTACAAATGGGGTTTGTGAAAAAAAAAAATTAACTGAAAATAACGCCAGTGATGATTCTAATACCGTAAATACTGAAGAGAAACAGGCTAAAGATGTTACTCAATGTATGTATATGAAAAAAAATGGTTATTATAGTTATGGTAACTGGTCTAATTGGTCAACTACTAAAGTAAATAGTACTAATAATCGTGAAGTCCAAACTAAAACCGAAAGAGTAAAAATAGGTACACAAGCAGTAAAAGTAGGTATCAACGTTGTTAAAAAACCACCAATAAAACAAACCTACAGTAATGGGGCTGTTATTTATGTTTGTGATAGTAGCTATGATAATGCCGGAAGATATATGGAACCACGTTATTGTACTAAAACTACTGACAAATATGAGAATAAAGATGTATATTCAAATGTAACATATTATCGTTATCGTGACCGCAAATATGTTAATAAAAATAACTATAAATGGGATAGCTGTGATAATAACGATTTATTAAAACAAGGATATACTAAAACCGGTCAAACAAAATAAATACACAATAGTGTATTTTTTTGTAAAGTTAAGCCGAAAAACAGTTTTAGGGATTGATTTTTCCCTTTAGCTATAATATGATAATATTATATAATAAGAAAATAGGTTGAAAGGATGAGGGGCATGGCTGATAAATATATATTTGAATATGAAAATGAAAATGAATTCAAAAAACTCGAAAGCGCGCTTAAAAAGTACAATATGCTCGCATTTAAGAAACTCTATTTTGAATATTATCCATTATTAAAAGATGGTAAAATCATTGGTGATAAAGTAAAATCAGAAAATGGTCAAGATTATTACGATATTGCTTTACCAACTGATGCTTTATTTGTTAAAGTTCATGGTGAAGCCAAATTACATTATAAAGTTGAACCAGCGACTAAAAAAATTATTATTTTATCATTAAGCCCAAAAGATATTTTAAGTGAAGGGCATAAATCAGAGCTAGTAACTTATAAAGGAGTTATGGTTTCTAAAGAACATTCTGAAAAAGATATGTTTAAAATCAATTTGTTAAATATGATTCAAAAATAGCAGTATTTATACTGTTTTTTTTCTAATGTTGTCAAAATATGAATAATCATATATAATGATAGTAAGATGTAGGTGATGTAATGACTAACTTATATATTGACTTTGATGGAGTTATTGTAAATTCTATCGATGTTACTTATAAAATGTTTGATAAACTAGGATTAAAGCCAAATGAAGAAAATTATGCTAAATTTTATCGTGAATTAGATTGGAACGATGTTTTAAGCAAATGTGAAGCCATCAATGATAGTTGGCAGTGTTTAGAAAAAATAATTAAAAGCAAAAAATTTAATGTAGCTATTTTAACTCACGTTAATTCTTTAAATGAAGCGGTTGTTAAAGTTAATGAAATTAGAAAACATTTCCGCGATATTACGATTATTCCTGTGCCTAAAGCTATTTCTAAAACAAGTATGCTTAAAGCTGAAGGAGCTGTTTTGGTAGATGATTTTGTGCATAATTTAGATGAGTGGCATGCTGCTGGTGGTTATAGTATTCGTTTTGATTTAGACATGGATGGTAAAGGCTATCCTGTAATCGATAGATTAGATGTTTTAATTGATATGTTTGATTAAGAGAAATTTTTTCTCTTTTTCTTTTTAAAACCCTATAAAAAACTCTTAAAAAATGGTATAATGTTAAATAGTTTGGAGTGTGATGCATTTGTTAGTACTAGCAAAAGCGGTCATGGCCATTATGTTAGGGTTTGTAATTACCGTAATTTTTGGCTATTTTGCTTTAAAATGGCTTAAAAAACAAAAACTAGGTCAAAATGTTAGTAAGACTTTAGGTAAAAGACATGAGCAAAAACAAGGTACTCCGACCATGGGCGGAATCATGTTTATCATTCCGATTATTGTTATTACAATGGCCCTTATTTTGACAGATAAAATGCAATTTACATCGAATTTATTTATCGTTTTATTTGTCTTTATTACATATGCTTTACTAGGATATATTGATGATTACTTAGTGGTAAAAAAACATAATAATAAAGGTCTTTCAATTTTTGTAAAATTATTGATCCAAGTATTCTTCTATATATATTTAAGCAGTGGTAACGAGCCAGTTTTAGATATTCATACCTTAGGTATTAAAATTGATTTAGGCTGGTTATATGGAGCCTTCTTACTATTTGTCTTAGTAGGTAGTAGCAACTCCGTTAATATTACCGATGGTTTAGATGGATTAGCCGGTGGTCTTTCCGCTATTGCCTTTTTTGCCTTTGGTATTATTTGTTGGGGATCGCCTTGGACTCAAGGTAATGAAGATCTCGCCATTTTTTGCTTTGTCACAGTTGGAGCTTTAGTTGGTTTCTTAGTCTATAACTGTTATCCAGCTAAAGTATTTATGGGTGATACTGGTTCACTAGCTTTAGGAGCCGTTTTAGGTAGTGTAGCTATTATCACAAACCATGAAATTACATTAGGCGTTGTGGCTGGAGTATTTATTATTGAAACCTTAAGTGTTATCATACAACTAACGGCTATCAAAAAATTTCATCGCAAAGTCTTTAAAATGGCCCCATTACATCATCATTTTGAAAAACTTGGTTGGGCCGAAGTCGATATTGTTAGATTATTTTGGTCAGTTGGTTTAATCTTAAGCATGGCCGCTATTGGCTTTGGTGTATGGATTTAATAGGAGGAATAGAAAATGAGTAAAACAAAAGAAATTGAAGTAAAAATTGAAGGTAAGGAATGGGAAGAGGCCCTTGATAAAGCTTTTCAAAAAGCTAATAAAAAAGTCAAAATTGATGGTTTTAGACCTGGAAAAGCTCCAAAAGAAATTTTCCTTAAAAAATATGGAAAACAATCTTTATATATGGATGCTGCTGATTTAGTAATTGAAAAAGCATATATGAAAATGCTTGATGATAATAAAGATATTATTGGTGAATTAGTGGCAAAACCAGAAATTACTTTTAATAATATCGATGATGAGTCAATCGAATTTAATTTCGTTTTAACTTTAAGACCTGATGTTAAATTAGGCCAATATAAAGGTTTAAAAGTTAAAAAAGAAAAAGCTGAAGTTACTAAAGAAGAACTTGAAAAAGCTATCGAAAATGTTCGTAACAAATATGCTGAAAACATTTTAAAAGAAGAGCCGATTGTTAATGGGGATATTGCCATTATCGATTTTGAAGGTTCTGTAGATGGTGTACCATTTGATGGTGGTAAAGCTGAAAATTATTCTTTAACGATTGGTAGTGGAATGTTCATTCCTGGCTTTGAAGAACAATTAATTGGTCTTAAAGCTGGCGATGAAAAAGATGTTAAAGTTACTTTCCCTAAAGATTATCATGCTGAAGATTTAAAAGGTAAAGAAGCCATCTTTAAAGTAAAAATTCATGAAGTTAAAGAAATTAAAGTTCCTGAACTTGATAAAGATTTCTTTGAAGATTTAGCTATGGAAGGAGTAACTTCAAAAGAAACATTAGAAAAAGAAATTAAAAAAGGTATTTTATCACAAAAAGAAGCCAACATTGAAAATAAATACATGGATGAGTTATTAGATGAGGCGGCTAAAAATACGGAAATTGAGATTCCTGAAGTGATGACTGAAGAAGAATTAGATCGTATGATTAAACAATACGCTGAAAATTTACAAATGCAAGGTCTTTCATTAGAACAATATTATAAATTTACAAATTCTGATGAAAAAGCTTTAAGAGATCAAATGACCGAAGAAGCTAATAAAAGAATTACATATCGTCTTATGCTTGAAGAAATTGCCAAAGTGGAAAATATTAAAATCACTGACAAACAAGCCACAGAGGAAGCTACCAAAATGGCTGAAAAATACCAAATGGAAAAGGATGAATTTCTTAAACTATTTGGTGGTTTAGAGATGGTAAAATACGATATGCAAATGCGTAAAGCAATGGAATTATTAAAAGAGGAAAAATAGGGATATTTTTTCCTTTTTTTAAAGATTAGAAAGGAAGAAGAAAATGAAAATATTATTAATTTGTAGTAAAAAATTTTATAAATACATTCCAGAGATTAAAGAAAAACTAGAAAATCGCCAACATATAGTTTGCTTACCTAATTGTTATGATGATCCAGAAGCTGAAGATAAAGTAAGAAATTTAGGTAAAAAAGCTCATCAAGATTTTAAAGCCGAAATGTTTAATCAAAGTATAAACACAATTAAAGAAATGGACGCCGTTTTGGTTTTAAACTTTGACAAAGAAAAAGGTGATAAAATTTTAAAAAATTATATAGGTGGAGCTACTTTCCTAGAAATGTATGATGCTTTTAGACTTCATAAAAAAATTTATCTATATAATGATATTCCCGAGGGAATGCTTAAAGATGAAATTGAAGGTTTCGCACCAATTATAATTAATGGTAATATTGATTTAATTTAAAATAGAATGGGGCTGTTATGATGTATTTGTTTGAAGATTTAGATCGTGAGTTTTGGATTTTGCTTGATTATAAACATATTTATTTTATTAAACAAGATGCAAAATTAAAGTATGTTAGCGAGTTAATTGCTGATAAAAAAGTTGATATAAAAATTCCTATAAAAGTTGTAGTTAATGATCAAAATTATATGGATTACCATATGGAACTTTTAGATGGCAAAATAGTGGCCAAAACTTTTATTACAAACTTTAACAAAGAAAATACGAATCTTATTGCTAATCCGCATATCGAAGTTAAAACTTTAAGGAAAACCGGACCAAGAATGCTTGCTTTAGCTATGACTAATGATATTCCAGATGAGTATAGCGTATGTATAGATAATTATGTGGGCTTAACTAATGGAGTTTTTTGGGACATGCCTTATACAGCATATCGCTCTTATGATGGCTTTCCTTATTGTAATGATAAATTAGGTGAAGTTATCACGGAAAAAGAAGCTTTAAAATATGCGAAAGATCATTTAGAAGAAATGCAAAACTTTTTTGAAAATGTCACTCTAGCGAATCAAAATCTTCTTAAATATAATTCTTTACATATTAAAAATAAAAATGGCGAAAAAATATCAAATAATCATAAAATAATAACAAAGAAAAAATAGGAAATCTATTTTTTTCTTTAAAAAAAGTGCTATAATAGGTCTAGGTGAATGCGTATGGACAGAAAGTGTATGATTGCAACCATCATTATCGGTATTTTTATATTATCTTTAGCCGATGTTATCTATCCACATAAGATGGCTAAAGCTTTAGATAAGTCAAATAAAGAAGCCGAAATGGATATGGCCAAATATCAAGAATGTTTAAATGCTAGAAATTTTACTGATGAAAATTTCAGTGAAACTTTAAAAAATAAAAAAAGCGAAATTTTAGAATTATATAATACAAATGCCAACTTTAAATATGAAGATTTAAAAGATGGATACACTTTTGGTAAAAATGAAAATGCTGTTCAATATGCGGCTAGCGTTAATAAACTTCCGCTTGCTATCTATGCCTATCATTTAGCCGATGAAAATAAACTTGATTTAGAAAAGAAAAAAACTTATACATCTAAGTATTATCACACCGGTTCCGGGGTTCTTAGATATACTAATTTTGGCGGGGTTTATACTTTAAGAGATCTTTTAGATAAATTAATATTGTATAGTGATAATGTTGCTTATGATATGTTAGTAGAAGAAGTTCCTTTAGCCGATGTTAAAGCTTATTGGAATACTAAAGGCTATAATATTGTCTATAGCGACAAATTTGGTAATGTTAGCCCGCATGGCATGAGTGTATATGCCAAAGAAGTCTATAACTACTATTTGACTAAACAGGAAAACGCTAAAGTTCTAGTGCAGAATATGCAACAATCTGATGAGCTTGATTGTGTTAAAAATAAAGGTGTTCCTTATCAAATCGCTCATAAATATGGTTTTTATGATGTATATTACAATGATGTTTCCGTTGTCTTTGATTTAAATCCATATAGTTTATCTATTACCAGTACTATGGGCGATACGAAACGAAAAGATGAATTTTTCTTAAAATCACATCAACTAATCAACGATTTTAATCACTTATATTGGCAAGAAAAATCTAATTTATGTACTCTTGAAAACAAACCAAAATAAGGTTTGTTTTTCATAAGTAAAACTAACATTTAGTATTTGTATGAATAACGTAAATATCACTCATTTACATATTTTCCTAAAATATTACCTTTTAACTCAATAAAATAATGTTTTAACAATTTAATCACATCAATCAAAAACAGTTAATATGGAAACTAAATGTTTAAAAATGCCAAAGCAAAGTATAATAAGAATGATATATATCTATGAAAAATAATTTAAATATGATAAAATGTTATTATAAAGGAGCTGTTAATTATGAGAAAAGCAAGTTATGTTGATAAAGAGGGCAATCCAATTAATGAACAATTTGAAAGTAAAAAAGGCTTTTTAAATTTATTCTTTGTTATTGGAACTTTAGGACCTTTGATAATTATCGGTTTTATGATCTATGCTATGGTAGATAATAATAAATGCTCTAAAATTTACGATTCAATAAAAAAAGCTACTTTAGAATATATTAATGATAGTGGCATAAAACCTAGTTATGAAGGGGAAAGTACGACAGTAAGTATTAATAAACTATATTCTAATCACTTTTTAAGCAGTACCAGTACTAATGACCGTATGTGTGGAGGTCAAGTTAAAGTCACTAAATATAAAAAAGATTTAGTTTATACTTTAGATGTTAATAATTGTGAGTCTTGTTCAGTAAATAATCGTTATAAAGGATGGAGTTCGGAAATAAATTATTTACCAACTAATAAAACAATAGTCGATGTAGTGCCATATTATAATTATTATGAAAGACAAGTTTCTGCTACTGATTGGTCTAAGGAATATACTAAAGATCAAATTGAAAATAAAAAATCTAAATATGGGGTAAAAATGCCAATAGAACAATTTGCAAATGAATTACCTAAAGTGCCGGCCGAAGGTAAAGTAGCCGAGGTTCAAACTTCTGAAAAAACTCAATATCGTTATAAAGATGCGCAGTGGAAATGGTATGATGTTCCAGGCAATTATTCAGACTTTTCTTCAGAACAGCCAGCTGGTTATGCGAATAAAGATAATAATACCAAGATTTATACGGCATGGACTAAATATTCTTTAGATCATCCAGATGAAAAAGAATATCGTGATGTCCAGCAAACAACAGGATATAAATGTTATTATGAAGAAAATGGTAAAAAGCAATATGTCAATAATGGTAAGTATACCGCATATGACGATATCGATCATCAAAAATATGACAAATGTGAATCTGATACTAGTACATTATATCGTTATCGTGATTCATTATGGCGTTGGTATAATGGAACTCCAAGACATTATTCGTCTTTGTATTCTCTAAAACCAAGCGGTTATAATTATCGCGATGATGGTACAAAACAAGAAACATTATGGACTTCATGGTCAGACGATTCATCACTAACTCCAGAAAATAAGAGTTACCGAACTGAAGAGACTAGAATCTTAACTAGATATCGATATATTTATGAGATTTTATCATTACCACTTTTAGATAAACCAATAAATCGTGAAGACTTTACCAAAGAAATTGCCAAAACGCTTGATCTTAGTAGTGATGATGACCCAGTTACAATTCCTGAGTTTGCTACTTTTGAAAATTATAAAGTCGAAGTTAGTTATAAATTTAAGTATCGAAAAAGATGATAATTTATCATCTTTTTATAGTGGAAAATCATCAACTTTGGCCTCATATAGATTTTGATTTCGGTTAATTTTATAAATAGTTTCGATTGTCTCTAATATTAAATCTTTATTTGCTTTGCTTTGTAAAATATCAGATAAAGATAAAACACCAGATAATTTTTGGTCTTTAGTAACAACTAATCTTTTTATTTTATGTTTTTTCATCAGCCTCATCGCCTCTTCAACTTCTTTGTTTTCATTAATTGTTATTACATTTTCAGTCGCATAGCTTTTAATTTTTGAAAGTCCAGTAGCCATATCACATACCAAATCGCGATCTGTAACCACGCCATAAAGTTTATCTTCATCAGTAATTAAAATAAATCCGACATCCCATACTTTCATAAGATTAGAGACAAATAAAACACTGTCATCAGGAGTGCATGTAATTAAATCACGAGACATAATATCTTTGATTTTCATTTTATCACCTAATTATATTTTGGACTGATTTTAGTAGCTTATTCATATAAATTAATATGAGGAAAGTTAAATTTAAAAAGCCAAAAACCTTAAAAAAAACTAACATACTTATTATAAGTATAATTTTTGTTTTGATTATACTCATTCTCATTTTTAATTTTATTAATAAAAAAGCATCACCAATTATTATGAATTATGCCCAGATGGAAGCTAAAAAACTTTCCAGTATTATTATCAACAAAGCTATTTCCAAACATATCACAGAAAAAGTTGCTGGCGATGAACTTTTTACCATTACGAAAGAAGACAATGGCGAAATTAGACTAGTTGATTTTAATACGCCATTAATCAATAAATTTTTAACGGAAACCACTAATAGTGTTCAAATGAATTTACGTAATATTGAAAAAGGTGATATTGATGCTTTAGAATTTTCCGATAGTGTTTTAACGACATATGATAAAGATGATTTAGAAAAAGGTATCATTTATGAAGTAAGTACCGGTGTGATTTTTGGTAATCCTTTACTTGCCAATGTCGGTCCCAAAATTCCTGTTAAAATTAATTTGATTGGGGATGCCACTAGTTACGTTTCTACAGAACTTAAAAATTATGGTATTAATAATGCTTTAATTGAGGTTTATGTGAATTTGCAAATAAGTGAAAAAATAATTTTACCTTTTTATGATAAAGTTATTAATGTTAAAACTAAAGCCCCAGTAGCTATTAAAGTAGTTACAGGAACGGTTCCAAAATATTATTCTAATGGTCTTAATCAAAGTACGCCATCTTTATCTTTGCCAGCTTTAGAAAAAGAGACTGATAATTAAAGAAAGTGTGGTATAATGTAAGTGGTGGTTATATGAAAAAGATACATATTAATGATAAAGAGTATGAACTTATTAAAGAATATCGTGATGGCTTTGATCAAACAGAAACTGAAAATAGATTAACCGAATATTTTGATAATTATGATTATATTTTAGGTGATTGGGCTTATGGTAAATTAAGATTAAAAGGCTTTTGCGAAAAGAATAATAAGTTATTTAAAGAAATAAATGATTATGCGAAAATCGATGCATATATTAAAGATAAT
Organism: uncultured Bacilli bacterium; assembly: GCA_947628765.1. Classification (GTDB taxonomy): domain Bacteria; phylum Bacillota_I; class Bacilli_A; order RF39; family UBA660; genus Coprosoma. Next base: position 3,527 of record CANRBD010000023.1, on the reverse strand, counting down.
TGTGCTTATAATTGTAAATATTTTATTTTAAAAAAAATTTCCAAAAACTAGAAATCTAGTTTTTTTCTTTATATAATTGACAAGTGTTTCAAATACACATATAATATAGTTAGGTGATACTATGGAAGTGAAAAATCCGCTATACAAAAATATTGGGATACATGTGATAAATACAATTTTTACTATTGATAAAGGAAAAGTTAAAGTTTTGCTGATCAAAAGAACTAATGAGCCATATAAAGATCAGTGGTCTTTAGTTGGTGGGGCTATGTATAATAATGAAAAAATTATCGATGCCGCCGCTAGAGAGCTCAAAGAAAAAGCGAATATTGAAAACATTAAATTAATAAAGTCGGAGCTATTTGATAATTTAAATCGTTCTCCACTTTTAAGAATGATAGCTGTAAGTTATATTGGAATGGTCGATATTGATAAAGTAAATATCATGAAAGAAACTTCTAAAACAAGTGATGCAGAATGGTTTAGTTTAGATAATATTCCTAAGCTCGCGTATGACCATAATGAAATTTTAAAAGATAGTATAGAAAAATTAAAAGAGTTAATTTTAACATCGGATATTTTAAAAACATTTTATCCTAAAGGTTTTACAATTCCCGAAATACATAAAGTCTATGAAAGCGTTTTAGATAAAACGCTAGATCGCAGAAATTTTCGCAAGAAACTTCTTTCATCAGGTTTAGTAATTGATACGCATAAAACAATTAACTTTGAAGGAAAAAAACCAGCTAAGTTATATAAATTTAATACTAAAAAAGATAAAAAACTATTTTAGTTTTTTATCAAAACAATAAGCGTAAAAAAATACATTTTAAGGAGGAAAGCATGGAAACAATAAAAACTAAAGATTACATAAATAAAGAAAAAATAGAGGCAATAAAGCAAATACAAGAAAGTGATAATATCTTAAAATTACATTTATATAATCAAAATAGAAACAAATTAGAGGTATATGAACTTGAAGCAAAAACAAAGCCCATAGCAGAATTTAAAAGAGAAGAAATTCAAACACAAAACGACTTTGCCGCATATATCTATAAATCTAATAAAAGTCCAGATCCTTTATTGGAAACTGCAAATGGCGACAAAGATATATTTCCTAGTGTTTTATATGATAAACCAGATTGTTATAGCCGTGGTTTTGGAATTTCTAATTTTAGCTATATATCATCTTTAGATGAAAAAATTTCAAACATGATGTTAGAAGAGTATTGTAAAACGCCATTTCCATTTATGGGGTCCATGCATTTGATTGAAGAACCATATCATATGCATGATCCTTATGCTGAATTTTGTCCAATGTTATTAGAACATTCTAATATTACAAAAGGATATGGCTATGATTATATTTTATGGGGACCGTTAATAAGGTATAACGGTTATGATGATTATTTTACTTCAATTCGTCTAGGTAAAGATGATGAAGGTGCTGATAAACATGCATGGATGATTAAATCGCTAACCCCTATGTTATATAATCTTGAAAATTTTATGAATCAAAACTTTCAAAATATTGACGCCAAAGATATGAAGACAATACTGGAATTATATAATTTTAATGGTTTAGTACAAACTATTAATATGGATGAAATTGAAAAATTAGTCAACTATAGAATTGCTAAAGTAAAAAAACCAATAGCGAAAAAAGTTAGCAACTCTCAAAAAGTATTGAGCTTAGTCAAAAGAACTTAAAAATAGCTAGAAATTTCTAGCTATTTTTAAATGATATTTTAAATAAATTGAAATTTAGGTTGCTTATTGTTGGTAAATTTATGAAATCCTCTTTATTAGCTTTAAAAAAAATAAATAAAATGTTATAATGAATAAAGATAGGAGGCCTATACTATGGAATTTAAAGAATTATTAGAAATTTATAGTAACTATAAACTTAGAATTAATGATTTATGGAGGTCTCTTTGACACAAATGAAAATCAAAAACGTTTAAAAGAATTAGATGCGCAAATGCAGGATGAAAACTTTTGGAATGATAAAAGAAAAAGTGAAAATATTATTTCTGAATATAATAGTCTAAAAAGTCTTTTTGACAACACCAAGGAACTAAAAGATGAGATTGAACTTTATAATGAAATGCTTAAAGAAAATCAAAACGAAGCTTTAAAGGCTATAGAAGATTTTGAAAAACGTCTTTCTGATTTAGAAACCCAAATAATGTTAAATGGTCCTTATGATAAAAATGATGCTGTTTTAGAAATCCATGCTGGAGCTGGTGGCACCGAAGCATGCGACTGGGCTAATATGCTTTACCGAATGTATACTAGATGGTGTGAAAAACAAAATTACAAATTAGAAGAAATCGATAAGCAAGATGGTTTAGAAGTAGGTATAAAAAGTGTTGCTTTTATTATTAAAGGACATAATGCCTATGGATATTTAAAAAGTGAAAAAGGCATTCACCGTTTAGTTAGAATATCACCTTTTGATAGTAATAAAAGAAGACATACTTCTTTTGCCGCTGTCGAAGTGACCCCGGTTATTGATGAAAATGTTAATTTAGAAATCGATGAAAAAGATTTAAGGGTTGATGTTTATCGTAGCTCTGGTCCCGGTGGTCAAGGCGTTAATACTACTGATAGTGCAGTTAGAATTACCCATATTCCTACTAAAATAGTTGTTACTTGTCAAAGTGAAAGAAGTCAAATTCAAAATAAAGAAAGATGTATGCAAATTCTTAAAAGTAAACTTTTAAAAATCAAAGAAGAAGAAAAAGCTTTAGAAATGCAAAAACTTAAGGGCGATAATAAAGAAATTAATTTTGGCTCACAGATTAGAAGTTATGTTATGTGCCCATATACTTTAGTTAAAGATCACCGAACTAATGCTGAAGATGTTAATGTAAGTAAAGTGTTAGATGGCGATATTGATAAATTTATAAAAGAATATTTAAAGGAGAATTAATATGATACTAAAAGACGCTTTTGATAGTAATAATGTTATCAAAGAAATTTATAAAAATGATAAAATAAAACGTTATGTCATATTTTTCGTTGGTATTTTAATTCAAGCACTAGCGTTTAATATTTTTATCTTGCCTAGTAATATGTCATTTGGCGTCAGTGGTATTGCTATTGTTTTAAATTATCTATTTAAAATTCCCCCAGCTTATGTTATTTTAATCGCAAATATTCTACTCATAATTGCTAGTTTTGTCTATTTAGGTAAAGAGGTTACTAATAAAACTATTGTCGGAGCTATTTTATATCCCTTATTAGTTCAACTTACTGTTTTTGTTCCAGATATTATCGATTTAGGTGGAACAGAACCAGTTATTATTGCTTTATCGGGAGCTGTATTATATGGCTTTGGAACGGGATTAGTTTTGAAAGTCGGCTATACCGCTGGCGGCTCTGATGTTTTAAAACAAATTATAGCTCAGTATTCTAAAATGTCATTAGGTACAGCTACTCTTTATATCGAAGGTACCATAGTAATTTCTTGTTTAATAGTTTTTGGTTGGCAAGCTTTTATTTATTCTGTTATTTCTATTTAT
>CANRBD010000022.1 GCA_947628765.1 uncultured Bacilli bacterium | reverse complement strand
TAAAATTTATCAAACACTCATATCCGCATGATTGGCGTACTAAAGGCCCAATTATCTTTAGAGCGACTAAACAGTGGTTCTGTAGTGTTGATAAAATAAGAGATGATTTATTAAAAGAAATTGATGAAAAAATTAAATTCCATACGGAATGGGGCAAAACGCGTATTTATAACATGATTAAAGATCGCGGTGACTGGTGTATTTCGCGTCAGCGTGCTTGGGGTGTACCAATTCCAATTTTCTATAATGAAGATGATACACCTATCTTAGATTATGATGTTATGATGCATGTAGCGGAAATCTTTAGAGAAGAAGGCTCAAATGCTTGGTTTAAAAAGAAAGCTACCGATTTACTTCCAAAAGGTTATAAAAATTCTCATAGTCCAAATGGCAAATTCCGTAAAGAAACGGATATTATGGACGTTTGGTTTGATTCAGGAACATCTTTTGCGGGTGTGTTACTAGAAAGAAATATGCCTTTCCCAGCTGACATTTATTTAGAAGGCTCTGACCAATATCGTGGTTGGTTTAATTCATCTTTAATTTGTTCAGTAGCTTATGAAGGTAAAAGTCCATATAAAGAACTACTTTCAACAGGTTTTGTTTTAGATGGTAAAGGCAATAAGATGAGTAAAAGTTTAGGTAATGTTGTCGATCCAATGAAAGTCGTTAAAATGCATGGCTCAGATATTTTAAGACTTTGGGCTTGTAGTGTTGACTTTACCGAAGATGTTAGATTTAGTGATGAACTTCTTACGCAAGTTAAAGAAAGCTATCGTAAAATTAGAAATACTTATCGTTTCATGCTTGGTAACTTATTTGACTATAGTCCAAAGGATAATAAAGTACCTTATGATAAAATGCCAGTAGCTGATAAATATATGATGGTGGAGTTAAATGAGTTTATTAAAAAAGTAAAACGCAGTTATGATAGTTATGACTTTGATGAACTTTACAAATTAGTTAATAATTATATCGTTTCACTTTCAAATTTCTATTTAGATTTTACAAAAGACATTTTATATATTTATAAAGCTGACAGTTTAGAGCGAAGAAGTGTTCAAACTGTCCTATATGAAATTTTAAGTGCTTTAATTCGTTTAATGGCGCCAATTACGCCATATACTAGTGAAGAAGTATATAAATTACTTCCAGAAACTAAGGAAGAAAGTGTTCATTTAGAAAACTTCCCTGAAGTTATTATCTATAGTGAAAAAGAAGAACTTGAAGAACTTTGGAATGTTTTCTTCAGTATTAAAAATGATGTATATAAAGCTTTAGAAGAAGCGCGTAATAATAAAATTATTGGTAAGTCTTTAGAAGCTAGAGTATATTTGAATTTAAGAGAAGAAGATAAAGAAACTTTGAAACCAATTTTAAATAATTTAAAACAATTACTAATTGTTTCAGATGTCGTAATAAGCGCCGATGAACTTAAAAAATATGATTATTGTGGTGTTGGAGTTCAAAAATTTGAAGGCGTTAGATGTGAGAGATGTTGGAACTACTTTAATGAAAGAGATATTACTGATGATGTATGTCCAAGATGTCATGAAATTATTAAAGAAGGCGAGTAGTCTTCTTTTTTAACCAATTATTTGGAAAACTAAAAAGATGAAATAGTATTTGCATATTTTTAGCAAATATGTTATATTAAAGAAGTAGGGAAGCACTGTAACTTATCAGTGCCTACCACGGTTGGTAAGCATTTAGCCCATTTGGACTAGATGCCTTTTTTTATTAACCAAAACCCCCTAAGAGAATATAATTAATAAAATAATAATTATTAGTAAAATTAAGATTAAAAAATCCTTCTTACTCATAATTATCGCCCTCTTTCTAATCTAAATTAAAAATTAGGCAGGCATCAATAGAGGTTACAGTGTTCCCTTGAAAAACAATAATAAATGTTTATAAAATAATAGTCAAATGACAAATTTGGCGTTTTCATACCGGAATTATATACAAAAACGGGAAATTCTCTTAAGACGAAAATCCCGTTTTTGAATAAGTGAAATAGTTAAAAAAATAAAATTAGTATAAAACATTTATATTTGCTTGAATAAATTTATAAGTTTATTAGTGTCATGATAAAAAGCATAAATTAAAGCTTCTTGAAGTTCATTTTCATTTATATTGTCAAAGGAAAAATCATATCCTAAATTTTTAACGTAAAGCTCTAAAAAAGTTTTAATCGTAATATCGTTGCCATCTCTAAAAGGGGCGATAATCGAAAGCTCACTATAATAATAAGCTAAAAAGTTATATAAATCTTCTTCATTTTCAATTTTAACTTCTCCTAAAAGCTTAAATAAATCATGCAAACATAAATCAATTACATCATTTTTACACATCATAACATTATTAATAACAATATTTTCATCACGAATAAGACCCGCAAATTCATATAAATCTTCAAATAGGTATTTGTGAAGATTCAAAAAGTCCTTTTTAGTAAAACTTTCTAATTTTGCCTGTTTTATTTTTTTATTTACAAGTTCTTGTTCTTTATTATCTAATTCTTTAGAGTCTTTAATATTAAATTTATTTTTTAAAGTTCCATTAGGATATGTCCACATTGAATCAGCTGTGACAGCTCTTTTCATAAATATCACCACATCTATTATAAAATAAAATTTATAATTTGTCCTTAGTTTTTTAAGAAAATTAAAAACATATACTTATTTTGAGGTGTGATGTAATGAAAGAATTTTTAAAAAAATTATTCAAAGACTTTTATATTTTAACGGCGTCATATTCTAATAATGTTTTTCCGGAGCCACTTACGAAAGAAAAGGAGGAAGAATATATTAAGAAAGCTAATTTAGGCGATAAGGAAGCTCGCAGCAAATTGATTGAACATAATTTAAGATTAGTGGCACATATTGTAAAAAAATATGATCACCGAAAAGAAGATGTGGATGATTTAATTAGTATTGGGACGATTGGACTGATTAAAGGAGTTGACAGTTATTCATTTAAACATAAGACTAGATTAACAACTTATTGTGCCCGCTGTATTGAAAATGAAATTTTAATGCATTTTCGTAGCGATAAGAAAAATGGTAAAAATATTAGTATCGATGAAAGTATAGGCTTTGATAAAGAGGGCAATGTTATAACTTTTTTAGATATTTTAAAAACTCCTAAGCCAGATTTTGCTTTAGATATTCATAAACAAGATAATTTAAAGTTATTAAAAAAATATTTTGCGGTACTTACCGATAGGGAAAAAGAAATTATTATTAAAAGATATGGTTTAGATGGCCAAGACGAAGTTACGCAAAAAGAAATTGCGAAAGAATTTGGAATTTCTAGGAGTTATGTTTCAAGAATTGAAAAACGGGCATTAACGAAAATTTTAAGAGAATTTATTAAAAATGATCGAAAAGATTAGATTTTGATTGTTACCAATCTTTAAATTTGTTATACTATATACATAGTAGGAGGGGTGTGTATTCATGGCTGTAACTTTTAAAATGGATACCATTTATCGATATGCATTTTCTAAAGCTAATGAACTAGAAGATGTTAAGGTGCTGTCACATTCAGAAATCGATAAATTTAAAAAGTGTTTGGAAGAAAACATTGTTAAACATCCAGATGGTGATTATCGTTATCGTTTAGTTTGCTTTAAAGACCAAAATGATGTTTTTGCTTATAATCAAGACTATAGTGATTTCTTAATTACTGATGATGGTATCGAACTTGTTAGCATTTTAGAATATGATTTAGCAGAACAAATTGAAGAGACTTATAATAATCCTATTGTGACTGAAGCTTTAAGAAAAGCTCGCGCGAGTATTCGTCCATTACGTAAAGAGCCAATTACGTTATCTAAACGCCGCGAAATTTATTTGTTATCAGTAGTTGATAATGCCATTTTAGAAAATGAACAACGTATTATGGAATTAGAAAATGAAATAAAAGAACTTAAAAGTTTAAAAAAAGATTATGAAAATTTAATCAATACGCGTGAAGAAATTGTTTATAATTCTAAACAAATGATGGATATCGAAGCAAAAGTTAAAACTTTAACTAAAAAATAAGGTAAAATAGAAGCAATTACAACATATATTTGGTTAGTAGTTGCTTTTTTTTTGAAAATGTGGTAAATTATATAAAGCTGGGAGGCATACTATGCAAATACTATTAATTATATTATCAATTCTTATTATTGCCATTGTAATTTTACAAAGTGGTAAATCAGCTACAGCTAGTAGCAGTATCATGGGTGGAAATGACGAATTATTCGCAAATCGTAAAGAAAGAGGCAGTGAATTATTTATAACTAGATTTACTTGGATTTTAGGTTTTGCTTTCTTTGCAGTTTGTATTATAATGGAATTTGTTAAGTAGTTAGCCCAGAAATAAAGTGGGCTATTTTTAAAATTAAGGGGGAAAAATGAAAAATTTATATCCAAATGATTGTCTGCAAATGTCTGAATTTATTACATTAACTGAGCAGACTAATGAAGAACGTTTTGAAGAGTTTTTAAGAACAATAAATGGGGCTATAGATAGTTTTCAAAATAAACGATATAGTAAAGAAGCTTTTGCTTATATTGTAAGTGTAGCTTGTAATAATATATCAGATTTATATGAAGCAGATTTGGCAAGTGATGAAAGTACTTTAGAAATACCAGAATTTTTAAATGAAGAAAAAGCTTATGCTGATTTTGAAAAGGCGGTTAAAGATAGTACTGATCAGTATAACAAGTCTGTAATCGATGGTAGTGGATTCTATCAAGATGTGAATAGGGCTTACAATAATTTAATAGCAGCTTTAGATAAGGATAAACCTAATCCAAAAATATTTAGAAGACATTAAGCTTAGAATTAAAAATAATCTACAGTTTTTGTTTTCTTTGGAAATTACAAGGAAAATCTATGATTTTTTCTTTTTTTTTGATATAATTAATAGTAGGGTGGGAATATGAACATATATGGAATGACTTTAGATGAATTATCTAGTTATTTTGAAAACCTTGGTGAGAAGAAATTTAAAGCTGTACAAGTTTATGATTGGCTTTATAAAAAGAGAGTAAATTCATTTCAGGAAATGTCAAATATAAAAAAAGAATTAGTTAGTAAATTGGAAAATGATTTCTCACTAGAAAAACCAGTTATTATAACTAGGCAAAATGGTAAAGATGTTCATAAATATTTATTAAAACTAAAAGATGGCAACTATATTGAAGCTGTTTTAATGCATCATGACTATGGAAATAGCCTATGTGTATCTACGCAAGTAGGATGTAATATGGGCTGTGCTTTTTGTGAAAGTGGCAGACTTAAGAAAAAAAGAAATTTAGAAACCGCAGAAATGGTCAGCCAAATATTAGTCATTGAAGCGGATTTACATATCCGTATTTCCCACGTGGTTTTGATGGGTATTGGTGAGCCTTTTGACAATTATGATAATGTGATGAAATTTATAAATATCATTAATAGTGGTAAAGGTATTGATATTGGAGCGCGCCACATTACAGTATCGACATGTGGTATTGTGCCAAAGATAAGAGAGTTTGCTGATTCGCAGTTACAAGTAAATTTAGCTATCAGCCTGCACGCTCCTAATGACAAATTACGCTCACAAATTATGCCAATCAATAAGGCTTATAAATTAAAAGATATCATCGATAGTGTTAAATATTATATTGAAAAAACAAATAGACGGGTAACTTTTGAATATATTATGCTAGAAGGCATTAACGATACTAAAGAATGTGCCTTGGAGCTGGCCAATTTATTACAAGGTTTAACAGCTTACGTTAATTTAATTCCATATAATGAAACAAGTCATATTAAGTTTAAAAAAACTAGTAATGAACAAGTGATGAAGTTTTATGATATTTTAAAGAAAAATAAAATAGGTGTAACTGTTCGCCGCGAATTTGGTTCTTCGGTAAGTGCCGCTTGCGGACAATTACGAGCTAAAGAGGAGGAAAAATAATGGAATATTCTTATTTAACAGATCCTGGAAAAGTTAGAGATCATAATGAAGATAGTGTGACCATTGTCAAGAATAGTTCTGGTGAAATTTTAATGGCCGTGGCTGATGGTATGGGAGGCCATAAGGGTGGCGAAATTGCTTCATCAATCGCAATTACAAATATCGGTAAAAGATTTATGGCTACAAGTACGGTTGGGAATAAAGAAGATGCTATTGCTTTTATTAAAGAAATTGTCAGTGAAGCGAATATGATGCTTTATAAATATACGACAGATAATCCAGATAGTGCCGGCATGGGAACGACGATTGTACTCGCGCTTTTAACGAAAGATTTCTTATTGTTTGGTAATATTGGTGATTCCTCAGGCTTTGTTATCAAAGATAATAAATTATATAAGATTACGACTGACCATACTTTAGTAAATCTTTTAGTGAAATCTGGTGAACTTTCGTTAGAAGAAGCCAAAAATCATCCACGTAAAAATGTTTTAATGAGAGCTTTAGGCGCTAATATGAATGTCGAAATGGATGTTTTTGATGTCGAAACAGATGTTGATGGAATATTCTTATGTAGTGATGGACTTACTAATATGTTAGAACCTGAACAAGTTGAAAAAGTTTTAGATAGTGATTTATCTATTGATGAAAAGTTGCAAAAATTAATTGTAAAATGTAATAATCGTGGGGGCACTGATAATATTTCAGTGGCTTACTTAAAGAAGGAGGCTTAAGACATGATAAGTAAAGGGCAAATGATTAATGATCGTTATGAAATTATCCGCTCAATTGGTGAAGGAGGAATGGCTAATGTTTATTTAGCTTATGACACCATTTTAGACCGTAAAGTAGCAGTTAAAGTTTTAAGAGGGGATTTAGCTGAAGACGAAAAATTTGTTAGACGTTTTCAACGTGAAGCCATTGCGGCTAGTTCTTTAAGCCATCCAAACATTGTCGAAGTATATGATGTCGGTGAAGATGATGATAAATATTATATTGTCATGGAATATGTTCATGGTCAGACGTTAAAAAGCTTAATTAAACGCCGAGGCGCATTAACTTTACCAGAAGTCGTAGATATTATGTCACAACTTACTTCAGCTATCAGTTGTGCTCATGATAGTTATATTATCCACCGTGATATTAAACCACAAAATGTTATTATTTTAGAAGATGGCAGAGTTAAAGTCATGGACTTTGGTATTGCGGCCCAATTAAATAGTAATTCAGTTACTCAAACTAACAGTGTTATGGGAACGGTTTATTACTTACCACCAGAACAAGCTAATGGTGGTGCGGCCACTATTAAAAGTGACATATATTCTTTAGGTATTTTAATGTATGAATTAGTCGTTGGTAAAGTGCCTTTTAAAGGTGATAGCCCAGTTGAAGTGGCGATTAAACAAATGCGTGAAAAAATTCCTGACTTAACCGTGGCTAATCCAGATTTACCAATGTCAATCGAAAATATTATTTTAAGAGCATGCGCTAAGAATCCAAGAAATAGATATGATTCAGTTAAAGAAATGCATGAAGATTTAAAAACGGCTTTAAATAGAGATCGTTTTGATGAAGCTAAAGTGGTTTATGAATATCCGGAAAGTAATTTTGAGGAAGAAGATTTTCCAAAGGCTAAAAGAACAACTCGTGAAGCGGAAAAAGAGGAATCTAAAAAGGAAACAAAACTTAATAAATCAGTAATTGCGGCCATGATTGTCGCTGGAGTTTTACTTTTAGGCTTATTATTTACTTTTATAATTTATCCGAAATTTATTGCCAAACCACCAATAGAAGTACCTGATGTTTCTGATATGACTGTAGCGCAAGCGGAGAAAACATTAGAGGATGAAGGATTTGTGGTTAATGCTAAGACCAAGAAAAAAGAAAATGACGATATTAAAAAAGGTAAAGTAATTGAAACCGATCCTGAAGCAGGAAGAACTATAAAAAAGGGCAGTAAAATAACTTTAATTGTATCGAAAGGAACAAAGAAAATAACCATTGAAGATTATACTGGTAAAAATTATTATGAAATTAAAGCTGAATTAGAAGCAGCTAATATTACAGTTGAAACGGAAACTAAAGATGTACCAGAAAGCGACAATGTCAAAGAAAATACAATTTTAAGTCAAGATGTTAAGCCAGGTGAAAAATTAGGTAAAGGTGATACCATTGTGCTTACAATTCCAGAATTTTATATAACATATCCTGACTTTGGTAAAGAAGGTTATGGCGTAGTCGATGTTAAATCATTTTGTACGAAAAACGGCTTAACTTTAGAAGTTAATTACGAAGCTGATCCGAATAAGGATGAGGGAAGCATTTCATATCAAAATATGGCCCCAGGCACTAAGGTCAATAAAGGGGCAACTGTTAAAATAACAGTTATTAAAAATGTTCAACCTTCGGCAGGTGAAGATGCTGAAAGCTAAGGGTCAAATTATAAAACAAATTAGTAATGACTACACAGTTTTAAGTGAAGATGAGATTTTTGTTTGTAAAGCTAGAGGTAAATTTCGTAATACTAATGTGACACCATTAGTTGGCGATTTTGTAAATTTTGATAAAGATAACAACTATATTTTAGAAATATTACCACGTAAAAATAGTCTTCAAAGACCGAGTATTGCTAATATCGATCAGGCGGTGATTATTACTAGTTTAAAACATCCTAATTTTGATACCAATTTACTAGATAAACTACTTACAATTATTGAATTTAATAATATTAAACCAATAATTGTCTTTACAAAAGCTGATTTACTTACTAAAGAAGAATTAAAGGAATATCAACCATATTTTGATTATTATAAGCATATTGGATATGATGTTTATATGAATACCGAAATTAGTAAGATAAGTAAAATATTTAAAGATAAAGTCAGTGTTTTTACTGGACAAAGTGGCGCTGGCAAATCAACTCTTTTAAATAAACTAGATGTTTCTTTAAATATTCAAACTAATGAAATATCTTTAGCTTTGAATCGTGGTAAGCATACTACGAGACATACAACATTACTAAATGTTTTAGACGGTTTAGTAGCCGATACTCCAGGATTTTCAGCTGTAAGTTTTGGCGATATGACAAATAGTGATATTCGCGACAATTTTATTGAATTTAATTTATATCGTGATAAATGCAAATATCGTGATTGTATGCATTATAAAGAAGATGATTGTTTAATTAAAACATTAGTTAAAGATGGTAAAATCATGCAAAGTAGATATGATAATTATATAAATTTTATAACTAAGAGGTGATGATATGATAATATCCACATCTTTCCTTAAAATTCAAAAGGATAAAGAGAAATTTTTGATTTTAGATAAATATGCGGATTATATGCATTACGATGTTATGGACGGAAATTTTACGGAAAGTAAAACTCCGTCTTTAACTGACTTTGACTCTAAGAGCCCAAAAGATATTCATTTAATGGTAACAGAGCTTAAAAAATATATTGATGAATATAGTGAAATGAAACCTCAATTTATGACATTTCATGTAGAAGCCACCGATCAGGTTTTAGATACAATTAATTATATAAAAAATAAAAACATTAAGGTTGGTTTAGCGTTAAATCCTGAAACGGATATTAAAGAGGTTATCCCATATTTAAAAGATATTGATTTAGTATTAGTGATGTCGGTTCATCCAGGTAAAGGTGGACAGGCTTTTATCGATATTACTGATAAAATTGAGGATCTTTATAATTATCGTCATGAACATAATTTGAATTATTTAATCGAAGTTGATGGTGGTGTTAATCAAGATACAGCTAAAAAATTATCTAAAGCGGATATTTTAGTTTCCGGTTCATATATTACGGATAGCGATGATTATTTTGGTAAAATCAGCAGTTTGAAAAAAGCTCTTGGTTTTACTTTAGCTGAGTTAATGGCGGTAATTGTCATTTTATCAATTATTGGTGTAATTGTTACTGGTGTTATTAGTAGAAATATTAATACTAGTCGTTATGAAACTTGTTTAACGCAAGAGAAAAATATTATTGAAGGAGCGAAAGCATGGGCTATCGATAACCCTGATGGTACGTCAGTTACTTTAGCTGATTTACAAAGTGGTGGGTATGTCGAAGATATTAAAAGTCCTATGACTCAAAAACCTTATTCAGTGGGAACAAGGGCAACCCTTGACGCTAATGGTACAGAAGTTAAGGTAACCTATGGTGATTCTAAGGAAGAATGTTCAAAATAAGAAGGTGAGATTATGAAAAAAGTAACTGTTGATGGTAATGAAGCATGCGCTCTTGCTTCTTATATGTTTACTGAAGTGGCTGGGATTTATCCGATTACGCCATCTAGCCCAATGCCAGAACATATCGATTCATGGGCATCACAAGGCAAAAAAAATATTTTTGGTGATACTGTTAAAATAGTTGAAATGGAAAGTGAAGCTGGTGCCATTGGTATGGTTCATGGTTCATTACAAACGGGTCTTTTAACTAGTACATATACAGCTAGCCAAGGGCTACTTTTAATGATTCCAAATATGTATAAAATAGCTGGCGAAATGCTGCCAGGAGTTATCCATGTGGCAGCACGTTCTTTAGCTACGCATGCGTTAAGTATTTTTGGTGATCATCAAGATATTTATGCAACAAGACAAACTGGCTTTTGTATGATGGCTTCATCTAATGTAGAAGATGCCTATTATCTAGGACTTATTAGTCATTTGGCAGCCGTCAAATCAGCTTTACCATTTTTACATTTTTTTGATGGTTTTCGCACTAGTCATGAATATAATAAAATTAATATTTTTGAGGATGATGAGATTAAAGGTTTATTAGATGAAAAGGCTTTAGAACGTTTTCGCAGGCGAGCTTTAAATCCTCTTAATCCAGTCACTAGAGGGACTAATCAAAATGGCGATGTATATTTTCAATTAACTGAATCACGTAACCGTTACTATGATAATGCCATTAAGGTAGTTTGTGATTATATGACGCAAATCAATCAAAAAGCGGGGACCAATTATAAGCCCTTTAATTACTATGGTAGTAAGACCGCTTCTAAAGTTATTGTTGCTATGGGTTCAGTATGTGATACGATTAAAGAGACTATTGATTATTTAAATGAGGATTTAGGCTTAATTGAAGTCCATTTATATAGACCTTTTAGTTCTAAACATTTACTTCAAGTACTGCCTAAAACGGTCAAAAAAATTGCCGTTTTAGACCGAACTAAAGAACCTGGAAGTGCTGGCGAACCGTTATATTTAGATGTTTTAAATGCTTTAAAAGAGAAAGATATTAAGATTGTCGGTGGTCGTTATGGTTTATCTAGTAAAGATACCACGCCAGGAATGATTAAAGCCGTTTATGATAGTTTAGATAATCCTAAAGAAGGGTTTACAATCGGCATTGATGATGATGTCACTAATTTAAGCCTACCTTATGAAGATATAGAAATAACTAGTAAAGATGAAGCATTCTTGCTTTGTGGTTATGGTAGTGATGGTACAGTAAGTGCGGCTAAGACTTTATTAGAAATAATTGGTAATAATACTGATAAGTATATCCAAGGGTATTTTGAATATGATTCTAAAAAATCTGGTGGTGTGACAGTTAGCCATTTAAGATTTTCATCAGATAAAATCCGTAAAAGTTATTTTGTTTCCCATCCCAAACTAATGGTGATTACAAAAGACAGCTATTTAGAAGAATTTGATATGCCAAATTATATTTTAGAAAATGGGATATTAATTATTAATACGATTAAAACTGAAAAAGAGGTTTTAGCTTTATTAAAACCATTTAAAAAGAATTTAAAAGATAAACATATTAAAGTATATACGATAAATGCTTATGAATTGGCTCGTAAATGTGGCTTAGGCAATAAAATAAGTATGATTATGGCTAGCCTGGTGTTTAAAGTGACTGATTTATTTACTTATGATAAAGCACTTTTATTAATGGAAGATATTATTAAAGGTAAATTCATGAAAAAAAGTGAGGATATTGTAAAGGCCAATGTTTATGCAATTCACGAAGCAGATAATTATTTAAAAGAGCTTACTTTAGATGATGAATATAGCGATTTAAATCTATCGATGCATGACATTTATTCAACAATTAGTCATCGAAAGGGAAATGATCTTAAAGTATCAGCATTTAAAGGTAGAGAAGATGGCACTAATCTTCATACAAAACCAAATGGTCGTATCATTAGTGATATTGTACCTAATTGGTTGCCTTCAAATTGTATTCAATGTGGAATGTGTTCATTTGTCTGTCCACATGGTGTTATTAGGACATTTCTTTTAGACGAAAGTGAATATAAAAAAGCGCCGAAAAGTATTCAAGATAAAGCGGTGCCAGCAACTGGTATTCCTAATCATTATTTTGTTATAGGAATTTCTAAAGAAAACTGTACTGGTTGTGGGGTATGTATTAATACTTGTCCAGGCAAAGGTGGACAAAAAGCTTTGACTTTTGAAAAAATTATAACTGATTCAGATTTTGATTATTTAGTAAATCATGTTAAAGAAAAAGATAAGGTTAAATTAGAAACGATTAAAGGCACACAACTAAGAAAACCGAAATTTGCTTTTCATGGTGCTTGTGCCGGTTGTGGAGAGACCGCTTATATCAAGCTTTTAACGCAAATGTTTGGTGATACTTTAGTGATTGCTAATGCCACGGGATGTTCATCTATTTATGGGGCTTCAATGCCAGACATGCCTTATGAAATTCCTTGGGCTAATAGTTTGTTTGAAGATAATGCCGAATATAGCTATGGCATGCATATTGCTTATGAGACAATGCGCCAGCGAATTTACAAATATATGAAAAATAATTCCAATGAACTATTTGAAAAATGGCTTACGAATCCGAATGATTATAAAATAGCCAGAGAAGTATATGAAAAAATTAATTATCAAGAGCATCCGACACTTGATAAAATTAAGGATTATATTATTCCACGAAATATTTGGGCTATTGGTGGTGATGGTTGGGCTTATGATATCGGTTTTAATGGTATCGATCACATATTAGCTAGTGGTGATAATGTTAATATTTTAGTTTTAGATAGTCAGGTATACTCTAATACTGGTGGGCAATCATCTAAAGCTACACCAAAAGGGGCTGTAGCTCAGTTTGCAGCCATTGGTAAAAAAAGTAGTAAAAAAGATTTAGCGCGTATGGCTATGAGTTATCCTAATGTTTATGTTGCCCAAGTAAGTATTGGCGCGAATATGATGCAGGTAATTAAGGCATTTGATGAAGCCAGTAAACATAATGGCCCATCGATAATTATTGCCTATACCCCTTGTATTGCTCATGGAATTAAAGGTGGTATGGGTGAAAGTGTCAATATGGAAGCTTTAGCTACTAAATGTGGTTATTTTCCAACCTTTAGATATGATAATGGGCAAATGACCTTAGATAGTAAAAATCCTGATTTTGATTTATATGAAGACTTTTTAAATAAACAAACGAGATACAGTATGCTTAAAGCTGTAAATCCAGAAAAAGCTGATAGTTTACTTGAGGCAAATAAACAAAATGCTATCGAGAGGTTTAATTATTATAAAAGTTTAGTAAAAGAAGATTAAATATCTTCTTTTAATTAACCTTTAGGATACTTCCCGCACGAAGTGTGGGAAGCAAAAACCACGCATTA
>CANRBD010000021.1 GCA_947628765.1 uncultured Bacilli bacterium | reverse complement strand
TATAAAAAATATTCATCTATTGAAAATTTACTTCGTGATTTTGAAAATAATAATTTAGATATTGTCTTTAATTATCACGAACAAAGTAAATATAAAATGGATACTACTAATACTATCTCATTATACGATGAAAAAATTGCGATTATTGCTAGTGAAAACAATAACCTAACTGTCAACTCTGTCAATTCTTTAACTAATCAAGTAGTTAAAGTCGTTAAAGATAGTAAAATTGATGGTCACTTGCAAGAACATGGTATTAAAACTAAACCTTATAACAATGTAGATAGTTTAATTAACAGTTTAAACAAAAACGATCTAGCAGCTGTTGATTATTATACTTATGACAATTATGTTCGTGATAAATTAAACAAATTTAAAAGCATATATACATTTAATTTAGATAGCGAATACAATTTTGTATGTCGTGATGTTAAAGCTAATCGTACTTTTAACGAATTATTTGATTTTTATTTAGCATTTACCGATAATAAACAAATTATTAATAATAGTTATACAGAAATTATTAATTATACAAGTAGTAATAAACTTATCCAAGCTTTAATTGCGGTCTTTAGTGCAGTTATTCTATTATTAGTAGGAATTTTAACTGGTAAATTTATTAAAAAACGTAAAGATCATAATTCTAAATTATCGAAAATGGAAAAATTACGTTATATCGATAGTTTAACATCTCTTAAAAATCGTAACTATTTAAATGCTAATGTCAGCAAATGGGATGCAACTGATGTTTATCCACAAGCAATTATCATTATTGATTTAAATAATGTAGCCTATATTAATGATAATTTTGGTCACGCAGAAGGTGATAAAGTTATTGTTGAAGGCGCGGGAGTTTTAATTAATCATCAGCTACCGAATAGTGAAATCATAAGAACTAATGGTAATGAATTTTTAGTTTATATGGTTGGTAACGATGAAAAAGCTGTGGTTTCTTATATTAGAAAACTTCATAAAGAATTTAAAAATTTATCACATGGTTTTGGAGCCGCTATTGGTTATAGTATGATTATCGATGAAATTAAAACCATTGATGATGCAGTTAATGAAGCGACACTAGATATGAAAAACAATAAACAAGAAGCAAAATAGTAAGTGAGGCTAGAACATGAAGAAGTTTTTAAAAAAAATTATTGATATTTTCATGGATCCTGCGATGATGATTCTTCCAGGTCAGCTAGCCTTTTTTATTGTGCTTGCTATTTTTCCACTTTTAACTTTAATTGGATATATAGGATCTAATATTTCTTTATTTTCTAATGCCTTTTTGTCAATTATGGATAATATCATTCCGGCGGAAATATTAAATGTGCTTTCACCATTTATTACTGAAAGCCATATTACTGGAAATGTGGCTTTTTTCTTAATTATTGGTTTTTATTTAATTTCCAATGGAACCAATTCCTTGATTGTCGCTTCTAATGAACTTTTTGGTATTAAACATGATCCTTTTTTAAAAAGACGAATAAAAGCCTTTTTTATGATTATCCTATTAATGGGTTTATTTATTTTTAATGTTTTGGTTTTAGCATATGGAAATGTTATTGTTAGTGGTCTTATTCATTTAGAGGTTTTAAAAGATGTTAGTAGCAGTTTATACTCATTATTTGTTTTATTAAAATGGCCAGTAGCATTTATCTGTATCTTTTTAACAATTAAAATATTTTATTCAATCGCCCCAGATGAACGCATTTCAAGCAAATATATGAATAAAGGAGCTTTATTTACAACTGTTTTTTGGATTGTTGGGACCTTTATTTATTCAATATATACTTCTAACTTTAATAATTACAAAATGTTCTATGGCAGTATTAGTGCGATTATGGCGATGATGATTTGGATTTATTATTTGTCATATATTTTAGTTATGGGTATTGCCATTAATTCTACTGACTATAATATGACGCAAAAAAAATTACATAAAAAAGAAGAAAAAAGCCAAGATAATTAGTGGGATACATATTTATTACCAGTATGTATCTTACCCACAGACTACTAGTACTTATCTCGGTTTCATGGGAACGCGAGCAGTATTATATGGTAATAAATCTCCTATTTAAAAGGCTATTTTCTAGCAAAAAGGGGCTGTCGGGAAATTAAATAATTAATTCCGACAGCTCTTTTTCTAAAATAAGTATGAAGAAATATAAAAACGCCTTAGGAATTCAAACCTTCGGCGTTTTGTGATACAATACTTTTGTCTAGAAAGTTGATATCACATGAACTATTTTACTATAAAAAGAAGTTTTTTCCTAGTTTCCTCAGAGAACTATTATGAGGAAAATGGAAAAATCGATTATTTTTGTTTATTAAAAAGCTTTAATAATTATATAAATTTGATTTAAAATTTATATATATTAAGAAACAAGCAGCATTAGATCATTTGGTTATTGATATACTTCATTTAAAAATATAAATATTTCCTTTTTCAAAGAAAAAAGGCTATAGGAAAATTAATTATTTAATTTCCCGACAGCCCCTTTTTTTTATATTAAAAACGTGTTATAATTATATAGTATATGTAGAGGTGGACTTATGAAGGAAAAGTTAGTAAAAGCAAAAAACCATAGCAAACGGTTTTTAAAAAAATTTCTAAAAGATATGCATTATTATTTGAAACATAATGCTTTATTTATTACATTTATTTTAACAGCCTTTATCGAAGCTTTATTTTTAAGAATTTTTACGGTAAAAAATGGTTTAGCCATCAGCCCAATGTTAGCGGATGCGGCGGTTATTTTCTTAGTTGGGGCATTTGCTTATTTAGTTAAAGCTAAACACCGTTTTAAATATTTAATGACTTGGTCAATTATTTTTACGGCCATATGTGTTATTAATTCCGCTTATTACACAAATTATGTTTCCTTTACCTCATTTTCTCTTTTAGCTACCTCCATGCAAATATTTGGCGTTGGTGATGCCTTGAATACGATTGTGGAAATAAAAGATTTTAGTTATATTTTAGGTCCAATTATTTTAATTATTGTTAATAAAAAATTGAAAAATACTAGCTATTATGATAGTATTACTGGTAAAAAACAATCGCGTTTCACTTTCTTAAAAGTAATTATTATCAGTGCTATCTTCTTAGGCTGTTTTCTAACTACTTTAACATCTACCGATATTAGCCGTATTTATAAGCAATGGAATCGCGAATATGTCGTTATGAAATTTGGTGTTTATGTTTATCAAGCTAATGATTTAATTGCTTCTTTAAAACCACAAATTAGTCCATTATTCGGTTATGATGAAGCGGCTAAGGGCTTTAGAGACTATTATGAAAAATATCCATCAGAACAGAAACAAAATAAATATACGGATAAATATAAAGGCAAAAATGTTATTGTTATTCACGCTGAAAGTATTCAAAATTTCTTATTAAATACGAAGATTAATGGCAAAGAAATAACGCCAAACTTAAAAAAACTTTCTAAAGAAGGCTTATATTTTTCAAATTTTTATGCTCAAGAAAGTGTAGGAACGAGTAGTGATAGTGAATTTACTTTTGCTACTTCATTACTTCCAGCTAGTAATGGAACAGTTTTTGTTAGTTATTGGGATCGTGAATTTGTAACTATTCCTAAATTGTTAAAAGAACAAAACTATTATACCTTTAGTATGCATGCCAATCGGGGAAGTATGTGGAACCGTGATGTTATGCATGAGCATTTAGGTTACGATAAATTTTATAATCATACTAACGATTATAAAATAAATGAAGAAGATATTATTGGGTTAGGTTTAAATGATAAATCATTCTTTAAACAAAGCACCGAAAAAATAAAGAAAATTAATGAAAAACATGAAAATTGGTATGGCGTTTTGTTAATGCTTACTAACCATACACCTTTTACTGGTCTTGAGGATAGTACAGATTTAGATTTGACTTATAAATATACTAGAACTAATCCAGAAACGGGAGCTACGGAAGAAGTTATTAACGATTATTTAAAAGGAACAACCTTAGGTGATTATTTCACTACTGCTCATTATGCGGATGCGGCGATTGGTGAATTTATAACGGAATTAGATGAGGCCGGACTTTTAGATAATACTATTTTAGTTATCTATGGTGACCATGATGCCAAGATTAAACGTAGTGAATATAATCGCTATTATAATTATAATCCGGAAACTGATTCTAAATATGACGAAGATGATCCACATTATAAAGAATATACCAAATATGAATATGAGATTAATCGAAAAGTGCCATTTATAATTTGGACTAAAGATCATCAAGCTAAAAAAGAAGTTAAACAAATAATGGGAATGTATGATGTTTTACCAACTTTAGGTAATATGTTAGGTTTCCATAGTCCTTATGCTTTAGGACATGATATATTTAGTGTTAATGACAACTTTGTGGTGTTCCCAAATGGTAATTGGATTACTAATAAAATGTACTATGATAGTCAAAACGATGAGGGTGTTTTATTAGACCAAAATGCCGTTATTGGTGCGGATTATATTGAAAATTATAGTGAACGGGCAGAACTTGAAGTTACTACTTCGAATGATATAATTGTCCATGACTTAATTAAAAAGACTAATGAAAGTAAAGAAGTTTTAAAGGAGAAGAAAAATGGCTAAAAGAAGAATAAGCAAGAAAAAAGTGACCAAGTTTGTAGTGCTATTATTAATAATAGTCGCTATTATAATTGGCTTAGTTATCTTTTTTACTAGAGATAAAGGGGATAATACTATTAAAATTAAAAGTGTAGATACAATCGAGGGGTATGATTATACTTTGCGTAGTAATGCTACTAAATATTACAAAGAATTATTTAAAGAATTAAAAGAAGTTTTAGAAGATACTGATGTTGATGAAGACAAATATGCTGATTTAGTTACGAAATTATTTGTCGCTGATTTCTTTAATTTAGATAATAAAATTAATAAAAATGATGTTGGCGGTATTCAATTTGTATATAAAGATTTCCGTGATGATTTTACAAAATTAGCGGCTAGTTCAATGTACAAAAATGTTCAAAGTAACTTATATGGTAATCGTACACAGGAATTACCAATCATAACTAAAGTTTCTACTGAAGCGGGCGAAAAAGCCGCCTTTAAGTATGGTGACAATGAAGATGAAAATGCTTATATGATTAATTTTGATATTGAATATCAAAAAGATTTAGACTATCAAGCTTCGGGAACTTTAACTTTAATTCATAGTAATAAAAAATTAGAAGTTGCGGAAATGAAAGAAACAAGTAATTAATTTTATATTTTTATTGCAAAATTTAATAAATTTGGTTATAATATAATTGTAAGATAAAGGAGGATAACATGGATAAAAAGGTCGTTGTAAACAAAAAAGTTATGGCTATTGCTATTATTATAGTTGTAATTATTATTGCCTTAGTAGCCGCCGTGGTGTTATTTATGGGTAATAAAGAAACAACTAAAACTGAGAAAGAATCAAATCCAACTGCAATTACAGCTGCAGGAATTGTCAAAGAAGAAACTTATGAAGGATTAACATTTCACAACATCATGCTTTTAAAAGATGAAGATGGATATTTTCATCTAACGATAGATGTTACTAATAATACTGATAAACAAATCGATGTTGAAAAAGTAAATATTCCTTTAAAAGATGAAAAGGGTAGAACTGTAATTACTCTTCCTGGACATATTGGAAAAGCAATGAATCCAGGTGAAACTAGAACTATTGCTTCTTCAACTAAAACTGACTTATCAAAAGTAACGACAAAGACAATCGAAAAAGGAGAATAAGACTTCGGTCTTATTTTTTTTGTGCTATAATAATGTTAGGTGACGAAAATGGAAAAAATTATCATGCATATAGATGTCAACAATGCCTTTTTATCTTGGACGGCGGTTTTATTATTGCAGGAAGGCTTTAAATATGATATTAGAAACACTTATGCTATCATCGGTGATGAAGATAATAAACGTCATGGTATTGTGTTAGCGAAATCTACACCTATTAAAAAATTAGGTGTAGTTACGGCTGAACCTATTTTTATGGCTAAGCGTAAATGTCCTAATTTAAAAGTATATAAACCCAATTATAAATGGTATAAACAGATGAGTGATAAACTATTTGAACTCATTAATTCATATACACCGGATATTCAAAAAATGAGTATTGATGAATGTTTTTTAGATTATGGTCCAATTAAACATTTATATGGTGATCCTCTAGTATTTGCTTATAAACTTAAGGATGAAATTAAAACCAAATTAGGTTTTACCGTAAATATTGGTATTGCAAATAGTAAATTGTGTGCGAAAATGGCTTCGGATTTTACAAAACCAGATCGCGTTCATACTTTATTTAATGAGGAAATACCGACTAAGATGTGGCCTTTACCAATAGAAGATTTGTTTTTTGTTGGAAAAAAAACAGCTCAAAAATTGAAAGCTTTAAATATTAAGACGATAGGCGATTTAAGTAAATGTGAAATTGATTTTTTATATCCTTATTTTAAAAATCAGGCGGCAAAATTAATCGAATCCGCTAAAGGTATTGATAATTCAGTGATTGAGCGAGATAAAACTATTACTAAAGGATTAAGTAATAGTATAACATTAAATCATAATTTAATTCATAAAGAAGAAGTTTTAGAAATATTAGAAGCTATTAGTGAAAATTTAACTAGTCAGTTACGCAAGGAAAAAAGATATGCGAACGTGGTTAGAGTTCAACTTAAAAATGCCTTTTTTAAAAATTATACTCATCAAGTTAAATTACGAAATGCTGCTAATAATACGACAACTATTTATGAAACAGCCCAAAAACTTTTAGATGAGATGTGGAAAGAAGAACCGATTAGATTAGTTGGTCTAGGGTTAGATGATTTGACATATGATGTCAGTTATCAACCATCTTTGTTTGAGATAAGCGATAATTTTAAACAAGAACAAGATTTAAGTGATGCTGTAGATAAAATTAAAAATAAATATGGAAAAAATGTGATTAAAAAAGCTTCGTTGTTAGGTAAAAAAGAAGTTCATAAAAAGTACTAATTTGCTTTTATATTTATGGTGTGTTATAATACGCCTCGAAGGAGGATGTATGATAAATTTTGAAGGTGATGAAACACCATATATTTTCCACAAAGAAGATGATTATGTCATTTTTGCTCAAGATGGGAAAGGTGAATTTGGTGGCCTTAGAACTCTAATTTTTGAAAGCAATGGACATAGAGAACTTGTTGGCAGTTATGTTACTAAAGAAAAATATGGCTATTCTGAATGGTGTCAAATAGATAAAGATTATATTATGATATTTTCAAGAACTAGTTATAACCATAGTCCTATGCTTAAAACAATCTTTGATATAAATGCTAATAAATTAGTTCAAGATAAGCCAAAAGTATTGGTAAAAAAATAAATTTCTAAATTATAAAAGAAAACATACTTACTTATTAGTATGTTTTTTAGATCAAAAAGGTTTTGCTTTGGCTTGAAATATGATATAATTATTACAGATAATATGGGAGGCATAAACATGGCAAAAAATAAAAAGAAAAAAACAACTGAGAAAAAAAATGCCGCATATAGCGTTGAGATTAAAGGTATAATTTTAATTTTAATTGCCATTATCGGTTGTTGTCCGTTTGGCATTGTCGCTGATATTATAAGAGGTTTTGCGGGCTTTTTAGTAGGTGTTTGGTATACCCCATTATTGCTTTTAGTTGGGGCAGTTGGTATATATATGATGGTAAAACGTGAGTTACCAGATTTTTTGACGTCTAGGTGTATTGGTTTTTACATTTTTGCTTTAGGCGTACTAATTTTATCCCATACCGGTTATATTGCTGAACTTAGCAATCATGGCAAAGAAGGATTTGATGTGATTTCAGAAACTATCAATAATCTTATGGGTTTTGTCAGTGATTCTGAAGTTCTGCAAGGGGGCGGAATTATTGGCGCTGTTTTTGCTACAATATCGGTTATGTCTTTAACTATGGCAGGTACTGATGTGGTATGTTTTGCGCTTATTATTTGTGGTATTATTATGTTCACCGGTATTTCAATTTACGATGCCGTTAATTTTATTAAAGCTAAAATGAAAGAAATTAAAGAAACTAAACTAAGCATGAAAGAAGAAAATGAAGAAAACGAAGAAGAGGAAGAAGATATAGAAGATAAAAAATTGGTAATTTCTTCAATCGAAGATTTAACTGCCGGTACGCTCGCTAAAGAAGAACCAGAACCAACGGTTGATGTGCCTACCAAAGGTTATACTTTACCATCGATAAATTTGCTTGCCAGACCTAAAAAGATTAATAATAAAGCTAACGAAGAAGCAATTAAACAAAATGTTAAAGATATTGAACAAGTTTTAACTAATTTTATGATTGAAGGTAAAGTGGTAGCCGCTAATATTGGACCTTCTGTAACTCAGTATGAACTTGATATGAAATCAGGTACTAAAGTTAGTAAAATTACAGGAATTCATCGTGAAATGGCTTTGGAACTTGGAGCAAAAGAAGTCCGTATTCAAGCACCAATTCCTGGCAAAAAAACAGTTGGTATTGAACTACCTAATAAAGTGACAACCCCAGTGACCGTAAGAGAAATATTAGAAATGATTCCCGAGGACAAAAAAAGCAATAAATTATTAGTTGCTTTGGGTAAAGATATTATGGGTAAGCCTCGTTTTTGTGAAATTGATAAAACTCCGCATATGTTAGTAGCGGGAAGTACCGGTTCTGGTAAGTCAGTATGTATTAATAGTATGTTAGTATCGCTTTTAATGCGTACTAAACCAAATGAGGTAAGATTAGTTTTAGTTGACCCTAAAAAAGTTGAACTTTCTATGTATAATGGTGTTCCTCATTTACTTACACCAGTAGTTACTGATCCTAAAAAAGCTAATATTGTGCTTCAAAAAATTGTTCAAATTATGGAAGATCGATATGAAACTTTTAGTGAAAGTGGAACTAAAAATATTAAAGGTTACAATAAATATGTCGATAAACAAAACGAAAAACGAGCAGAAGATGATAAATTAAGACATATGGAATATATTGTAGTGGTCATAGACGAGCTTGCAGATTTAATGTTAGTCGCCGCCAAAGAAGTAGAGGATTCCATCATGCGTATTACCCAAATGGCTAGGGCAGCTGGAATTCATTTAATTGTTGCTACACAAAGACCAAGTACTGATGTTATTACGGGAGTTGTTAAAGCTAATATTCCATCTAGGATTTCGTTTGCTGTTTCTAGTAGTATTGATTCGCGTACTATTTTAGATATGAGTGGAGCGGAAAAATTACTAGGTAAAGGTGACATGTTCTTTCTCCCACAAGGGGAAAATACGCCAATCAGAATACAAGGAACATTTATTGATGATAATGAGATTAAAGCCGTTGTTAATTATACCATTTCTCAGCAAAAGGCCAATTATGATAATAGTTTAGAAATTTCAAATGAAGATAAAGGCGCCACAACCATGGTAAATAATAAAGACGATTATGAAGAACCTTTATATAATGAAATTGTTGAGTTTATTGTTAAGCAAGGAAAAGCTAGTGCTTCGCTTTTACAACGAAGATTTAGATTAGGCTATAATAGAGCCGCTAGATGCATTGATTTGCTAGAAGAACGAGGAATTGTTGGCCCAGCTAATGGTTCAAAGCCAAGAGAAGTTTTAGTTAAATTAGAAAACGATGATGAAACTGAAGAATAGAGGTGTTAAATGAATCATACATTAAAAAAAGATCCAACATCGATTAGTATTATAATTAATATTGTCTTGTTAATGTTAGCCGTAGGAGCCTACGTATTTGTAGACAAATATTTAACCGCGACAGCTAATGATAAAGTTGATTTAATTGAAAATAAAACTGAAGGTGAATTATCAGATGAAGATGCGATTAAAATTGCTAAAGAAAAATATTATTTAGCTATAGCTACTATTACCAACACAACAGCTGATATTGATAAATTATATAACCAAATTAAAACTGAAAATGTTAGTTTAACTGATGCCGTTTTAATTCAAAGTTTAAATAGTTTAGGGGCTAAAACTTTTACCCTTGATGATACAGTAAAACAACTTAATGACTATGAAAAAGCTATTACGGATAATTTTACAGCTGATTTTATAAAAAACAATATAATGATTCCTAATGGTTTTATTGGAAAAGTTAATGATGATTACTATATGGTTAGGGATAAAAAAGATAACTTCTTATTTAAAGAAGCCAAATTTTCATTAGTTAGTAAAAATGAACAAGAAATGGTGTTTACTGTTGTTGATACTAATTATACTTCAGATTGTATCAGTGGTGAAAGCGCTATGCCAAATATTGCTTGTACTGATACTAAAGAGAGTAGTGAAACCCATTTTAAAATAATTAAAGAATCTTCTAAATGGAAAATTGCTCAAATGGAAATTAATATCGCTTAAAGATATTTAAGTAAAAAAAATAAAAGCTTTAAAACTTTTATTTTTTTATATATGATTCATAATGTAGGCAAACATGCCCATACCCATGAAAGCGGTAATAAAACCGAGAATTGAGCAGTGCACAAAGGCATATTCTAAATGGTGATCTTTAGCTGTTGTAATAGGTAAGTGATACCATTTTCTTTTTTTCTTTTTTTCTTTTTGGGTCTTGGTCGTGAACATTTGACTTTCTTCATCATCTAATTTCAATGTTTCTATTTCTAAAGTATTTTCCATGATGTCACAGTTCGTTTCATTCATTAATTCTTCTAATAGGTTATCATTACTTTGTGTATTGTAAAGTTCTTCATCGCGAAAAGTCATTTTTTCACCACCTTTTAACTTAAATTCATTATACTATAACAATTTATTTTTTTCAATATTTTTTCATAATTAAATTGTGACAAAATACTACTTTTTTTTCATTAGTACTTGACAATACATAGTAGTAGGTATAAAATGGGTATAGAGAGGTGATTTATGAATTCGCAATTTAAAAAAGGTGTTTTAGAGCTAATTGTATTATTATCAGTTAGTAAACGGGACATGTATGGTTATGAATTAATCTTAGAAGTATCAAAAGTTGTAGATGTAAATGAAGGAACAATTTATCCATTACTTAAAAGGCTAACTAATGAAAAATATTTTGATACTTATTTAGTTGAATCAACTGAGGGGCCATCTAGGAAATATTATAAAATAACATCTTTAGGGAAAAAAAGAATGCGTGAACTCAAAAAGACATGGAATGAGTTTTCTTCTTCAGTTAATGATTTTATAAAGGAGTGTGGTAATAATGAATAAAAATGAATTTTTAAGTGCTTTAGCTAAAAAACTATCGGTTTTAAACGATAGTGAAAAAGAAGATATTATTAGTGAATATACTGATACTATTAATGAAAAAGTTAAAAATGGGATGAATGAAAAAGAAGCTGTCAAAGATTTTGGCGATATCGATGATTTAGCTAAAGAGATTTTAAAGGCATATAAAATCAATCCTGATTACGAAAAAAGTAGTGAAAGTTTTTCACAAAAAAGCGAAGCCGCGATTAAACGGGGCGCTGGTAAGATTGCTGATTTTTCAAGAAGACTAGCCAGCAAGTTTAAAAATGCCAATGAACTTAGTTTAGAATTAGTATTTGAAATTGTAATTAAAATATTTTTAGTATTAATTGGTTTATCTATTTTAGGCATGTGCTTTGACTGTTTGTGTGATATAGGAGAAGGTCTTTTAGGACATTCATTTACTTCTCCATATAGTGAAATTTTAGTGACGATATGGTATTTATTTATCTTTTCTATTTTTGTTTTACTCGGTGTGATGTTGGTAGTTACAGTATTTAAAAAATATTTTGAAGTTGGTCCAAAAACTAGTAACAAGTCTTTAAATACTAAAAAAGAAAATAACAAACCAGTTAAAAAGGGAACAACAATAGGGGATGTACTTATTTTAATTGTTAAAATATTTGTAATTGTTTGGATCATTATTCCTTTAATGTTTATGGATTTATTTGCCCTTATTGGTCTTATTTTAGCGATTGTTTATTTAATTCAGGGCTTGGACTTGCTTGGCTTAATCTTAATAATGATTGGTATTGCCAGCGTTATAACTTATCTTATTATTTTGCTTTTTAAACTTATTTTAAATAAAACTAAATTAAGCATAATTCCATTAATTGTCAGCATTGTGTTTATAATTGTCGGTGGCGTAATGTTTACATTTTCGGTTATGAGCATTGATTATTATGACAAAGCCCCTAAAGGTATAAAAATGGATACCCTTACTGAGACTTTAGACATTAAAGAAAATGCCCGTATTCATTATAATAATTTTTATAATCGAAATCAGGATATTAAAAAAATCACGGATAACACCTTCAAAGATGGGGAAATTAAGTTAGATATCACTTACAATAAAGATTGTTATAATGTGAGTGTAGATGAAGAAGTAATTAAAGAAGACTGTGATGATGGCACCTGCACTTTAGATGTAGTTCATTATATTAATATTAATGCATACGCTATCGATGATATAAAATCAGCTAAAGTAGCCTATAAGTTATTTATCGATAATTTAAAAGATAAAAAAGTATATAATTATCATAAAATATTTACTGGTAATTTAAAGATTACAGCTAATGAAGCTACTTTGGCTAAAATAGCGATTAATAACTATTAATTAAGACGGAATTTCCGTCTTTTTGATTGACTTATTTATAATTATAATGATATAATCAAAAGGAATAAGAAGGTGCATTATGGATAATTATGGTAAAAACTTAAGACTTAAAGTAGAAATTAACAATGAAATATACGATATTGTCGATGAAGCTTTTCTTTATATGGATAAGAAAAAAGCATATCGTGATAATAATTTGGCGAAACTTATTTTAGCTATATATAAAGGCAAATATAGATATATGACTAATGATAATGGCTATCGTGATCAAATTAATTTGCTTAATGATTACTTTAAAGCAGAATATAGTTATTCTTTGATTAGTTTTGCTTTAATCAAAATGTTAATAAAACATGATTGTAATAATTTGCTTGCTGAAGAAATTGATGATAGAAATATTAGAGAACAGATTATCTATTTTATCGAAACTGAAAATTATATTGAGCTTTTAGATCTTATTGAAAGTGATAAAAAGATTTTTATTGCGCTTTCTAAAGTTTATGAAAAAGTTTGTAAGGGGAATGAGTAGTTATGGCTAAATCGTACTATAATGTTATTGAAACACTAGTAAGTATTTTTGCCGTAGATAAAGGAACCATTAAAATTTTATTAAAAAGAAAAAAGAGGGAACCTTATCGCAATTATTGGATTATTCCAGGACATGTTTTATCAAATGAGGAAACTTTAGAGACTTCGGTAAAAAAGACTATGGAAAACATCAACCCAGTGAATGTTCCTTATATATATGAGACCAAAAGTTTTAGTAGTTTAGATCGTGATCCAGTAGAAAGAATTATTGCCACTAATTTTAACGCGATTGTGGTTAAAGAATTAGTAAACGATTACGAAATGGAATGGTTTGATATTTATTCGTTACCAAAAATGGCTTATGATCATGAACAAATAATCGAAAGTAACATTAAGGAACTTAAAAGCCGTATTTTACACAATGATGACAATATTTTGCTGAAATTTTTTCCGCATGATTTTACTTTAACAGAACTGCAATCTTTTTTTGAATTTGTTTTAAATAAAAAAATCGATCGCAGAAATTTTCGTAAAAAAATATTTAATGACAATATTGTTTCACATACCGGGGAAAAGATAAAGACAGCTGGAAGACCTGGGGAATTATTTGTCTTTAACAAAGGGGGATATTTCAATGAATAATCGTGGTTGGGGACTTAATAATGCGTTTTTCTTTATTATTATCGTTTGTTTATCAATTTTAATTACGATGGTTTCATATAATCGTAATTTTGCCGATTTATT
>CANRBD010000020.1 GCA_947628765.1 uncultured Bacilli bacterium | reverse complement strand
GCTTTAAACCATCTCTAACATCTGGTAAAGCTCTATCTTGAATAATAGTTTTAGCATATCTTCCAAAACTTTCACCCATAATATCTTCTAAAGCATAGTCATATATTTTTTTTAATTTACTATCCATATTATCTACCAACTCTCATAATTATCTTCAAGGGTAAATTCAATATTTTCTTCAATCCACTCCTTACGTGGTTCAACACTATCACCCATAAGCACGCTTACACGCTTTTCGGCAAGTGAAGCATCGGTTAAGTTGACTTTGATTAAATTACGTTTATCAGGATCCATTGTAGTTTCCCAAAGCTGCTCGGCATTCATTTCTCCTAAACCTTTATATCTTTGTTTTTCTAATTTAACTTTATTTTGACTGCGAATTTCTTCAGCTTCTTTATCATCCCAAGCATATCCATATATTTTATTGCCATTTTTAAGGGCATATAAAGGAGGCATAGCGATAAATAAATGACCGTTTTCAATTAAAGGTTTCATATATCGATAAAAGAAAGTCAAAAGTAAAATTTGAATATGAGCCCCATCATCATCGGCATCAGTCATAATAATTACTTTATCGTAATTACAATCTTTAATTTCAAAATCAGTTCCAATGCCAGCACCAATGGTTTGAATCATCGTATTAATTTCATTGTTGGCTAGTACATCTGTAAGGCTGGCTTTTTCGGTATTAATTACTTTACCTCTTAAAGGAAGTACCGCTTGAAACTTACGATCTCTACCCTGTTTAGCTGAACCACCAGCAGAATCTCCTTCGACTAAAAATAGCTCATTTTTCTTGGGATCTTTACTTTGCGCCGGCGTAAATTTATCACTGATGCTTTTTTCTTTTTTGCCCTTGCCCTTACCATTTCTAGCTTCATCACGAGCCTTGCGAGCCGCTTCTCTGACCTGTTTAGATTTAACCATTTTTTGAATAATGGTCGTCGCGGCTTCATTATTTTCTTCTAAGAAAAATTGTAATTTTTCTGAGACAATATTTTCCACTACCGTACGAGCAATCGGCGAACCTAATTTTCCTTTAGTTTGGCCTTCAAATTGTAAAAGCTTTTCTGGTATTTGAAGGCTGATAATGGCCGTAAGTCCCTCTCTAGTATCAGGACCTTCTAAATTTTTATCTTTAGCTTTTAAATATCCATTACTGCGAGCATAATCGTTAAATACTCTCGTAAAGGCTGTTTTAAGCCCTACTTCATGAGTACCGCCATCAGAAGTTTTTACATTATTTACAAAAGAAATAATATTATCGGAATAAGTGTCAGTATATTGGAAAGCCACTTCGACATTAATGCCCTCTTTCATGCCATTAAAGAAGGCGACATTATGAAGAGGTTTTTTATCTTCATTTAAATATAAAACAAATGAACTCAAGCCTTCTTCATAGTGATAAATTTCCGCTTTATTATCAGCTTCATCAATCACTTCAACTGTTAAATTTTTTAATAAAAAGGCACTTTCTTGCATTCTTTCACAAATAGCTGTAAATGAAAAAGTTGTCGTACTAAAAATATCACTATCAGGCATAAAGTGGACCTTAGTTCCAGTGCGATTAGTAGTACCTATTTTTTTTAAAGGAATAGTAGTATGTCCACCATTTTCAAAACGAATAAAGTGTTCAAAACCATCTCTTTTAATTGTAACTTCCATCCATTTAGATAAGGCATTAACCACGCTGCCACCAACACCGTGCAGCCCACCAGATACCTTATAACCAGAGGTTTCAAATTTGCCGCCAGCATGAAGGACAGTATAAATAACTTCCGGTGTTGATTTCCCGCTAGCATGAGTACCTACGGGAACTCCTCTACCAAAATCTTCGACACTTATACTGCCATCAGCATGAATGATTACTTTAATTTTGTCACCATAACCATTGATAACCTCATCGATACTATTGTCAACAATTTCCCACACTAAATGATGAAGGCCTCTTTTATCGGTTGAACCAATATACATTCCAGGTCTTTTTCTTACGGCATCTAATCCTTCTAATATTTTAATTGAGCTTTCATCATATTTTACCATGTTACCACCTTAACTAATTTTATCAAAAATATAGGGTTATTTCAAATAAAAATGTCAAAAAACGTTAAAAAATAAAAGGATTATTTCTATATATGCTTGATTTACTTATTTGAAATTTCACAATTTTTAAATACTAAAAAATGTGAACCTAAATTCACATTTTAAACTGTCTGTCCTATTTCTTTAATGGTAACCTCTTTTTTATTGTCAATTAAGGCTTCAATGATAATACTTTCTAAATCATCTTTAATTATTTTGCTTATTTTACGAGCGCCATATTCTTCATAATTAGATTTGGATACAATATCATTAATTACTTTATTAGCTAAAGTAATATGTATTTTATCATGATATTTTTCTTTTAGCTTTTTTATTTTTAAATTGATAATTTTCACAATATCTTCTTCAGTTAGCTGATTAAAGGTAATAACACTATCAACTCTATTTATAAATGGAATTGAAAATTTATCGTGCAATTTAGTTTTAACTTTATTTTCTTTGTTAAAACCGACATTTATATCGTGAAAACCAATATTAGAAGTCATAATAATAACCACGTTATCAAAGCGCACCACATTAGATTTACTGTCTTTAATTTTTCCCTCATCTAAAACTTGTAAAAACAAATTTATAATATCGTTATGAGCTTTTTCGATTTCATCTAAAATTAACACTGAATATGGTTTATTTTTAATTTGTTCTAAAACATTACTAGTGTCATCATAACCGACATATCCTGGCGGCGCTCCAACAATTTTACTGATACTATGGGCTTCTTTATATTCACTCATATCAAGTCTAATAACATTATTAAAACCCACTAGATTTTTGCCAAAAACCAAAGCTAATTCGGTTTTGCCAACGCCGGAAGGTCCACAAAAAAGACATGAATAACATTTATCATTTAATCCTAGTTTTATTTTTTTAGCAATATTAGAAACTTTTTTCACGGCTTCATCTTGACCGATTAATTGTTCTTTAATGATTTTTTCAGTTTGTCTAATAATGGCTTTCTTTTCATTTAAAAGTTCGTAAACAGGGATATTTGTTTTACTATTTACTACTTTAGCGACATCTATTTTCGTTACTCTTTTAGGTTTTTTCTTATATAAGCTAAGTTCCAAATGATTTATTTTATTCATTAATTTAAATTCTTCATTTTTATATAAGGAAGCTTTAGTAAAATCATTGTCAATAATAGCTTCTTTTTTAGCTTTTATCGTTTTTTTAAGTTCTTTATGATATTCTTTATAAAGACTCATATTTTTACTTTCTTTTAAACTAGCTTTCGCACAAACCTCATCTAAAATATCAATCGATTTATCCGGTTCGTTACGATTATAAATATATTTACTAGATAAAGCCAAAATTAAATCAATTATCTCATCATCGATAGTAACATTGTGGTAGGACTCATAAATATCTTTTAAATTCATTAAAATATTTCGGGTTTGATCTTTAGTTGGCGCTTCGATGATAACTTTCTGAAATCTTCTTTCTAAGGCACTATCTTTTTCAATATATTTTTTATATTCTTCTGTCGTTGTCGCTCCAATACATCTTAATTTACCACGCGCTAAAGCGGGTTTAAAAATATTTGAAGCATCGATAGCTCCTTCTGCTCCCCCTGCGCCCACTAAAGTATGAGCTTCATCGACAAATAAAATAATATCATCATTTTCTTCGATTTCTTTTAAAATCTTATGCATTCGTTCCTCAAATTCCCCACGATATTTAGTTCCAGCTACACTAGTAGCCATATCCAAACTAATAATCCGTTTATTTTTTAAAGATAAAGGTACATCACCACTCACAATCATTCTAGCTAGTTCTTCGACGATTGCCGTTTTACCGACTCCAGCCTCCCCAATTAACAAAGGATTATTTTTTGTTCGTCGCGATAAAATTTCTAAAACTCTTTTGATTTCTTCATCGCGGCCGGTTACGGGGTCTAAATCTCCACTTAAGGCTTTTTGATTTAAATCAACTCCTAATTCCTCTAATAATAATTTTTTATGACTATTACCATTTATCAATTTGAATGTAAATTCATTATATAGTTCATCTATATCGATATTCATGCCGATTAAAATTCTAATTGCTACACCTTCGCCTTCTTCTAATAAACTGGAAAACAAATGATTGATTGTGACTTCACCATTATTGTTTTCTTTAGCATCTAAAATAGCATTTTCGATAATTCTTTTTAATAAAGGGGTATATAAAAAAAATTCACTTGGTTTAGAACCTTTACCAATAACTTTAATAATTTCATTTTTAAAAATTTTATAATCTAAATCATATTCTTTTAATTTATTTGATATATCATTATTACCTTTTAAAATAGCTAAAAGCAAATGTTCAGATGAAACATATGGATGATTTAAAGCTTTCATTTCTCTTTTTGCCTGCACTAATACCTTTCGTGCTTCTTCTTCAAAATTATTAAACATAAATTTCTCCTTCCTTTATTATTCTATGTATATAATGGCCGGTTATTTAATAATTTAATCAACAAATTTTTTGCATATAAAAACCAACTTTTAAGTTGGTTACATTGTATATACTCTTTGAATGTTTTTAATAGCAATAATTGTTTTTTCTAAATTTAAAATTTGCAAGCCAGTAATTAATTCTTTTGATGTGTCAGTCTTAGTTTGCGTGTTTTTATCAGAAATATTTTCTAAAGGTTTTTCGACATTTGATCTAACAATCGGTAGTATTTTTTCATGTACCAGCTCAGAAATCTCGGGTTTTGATAAAATTGGCGTTAAAACTTCCTCACTATTTTCGATTTTAGGAAGATTTGGATTAATAAAGGTCTTAAGTGGTGGTTTAGGAGGATTTTCTGGACTTGGATTGATAGTAAGAATCTCCTCTTTTTCTTTTAATTCAGGGCTAGTACCGCTTGGTTTTTCTTGGCTTTTATAACTTTGTTCTTCATTAATCGCATCGCTTAAATTAACTGGACTAATTTTATCTTTAGAAATTAAAGAATAATCTAAAGGCTCTAGCGTATCTGGAAGCACAATATCTAGTTTTGGATCTGGCTTGGTCTCTAATTCAAATAATTCTTCTGAAGCGTTTTTCGTTAATATTTTAGCTCTTTCAATATTGCGGTATATACGTCCTTCCTCATCTTTGGCATCTAAAATTTGTGTCACTTTTTCAATCGCATTAAAAACAATAACCGCAATTAACTGTACGACAAAAGTACCGGTTAATAACTGCATCAATGTTAAAACATCACTATTGGAATATAAAGCATTTTCCTCATATATATTAATATCATTTACTTGAACTACAGTTAAAATTAAACAAAAAATAGTTTGGATAATTGCAAAAGCTGTAATATTAATTACTTTATTCACTTTAAGCATTTTTTTTCTTAAAAAAGTAATTAAGGCAATAATAGCGGAAGCTACTTCGATAATGAATAAGGTTACAAAATTCGGAAAATAAATAACCATAAAAATACCATCAATAACATTATCTAAAAGTTCAAAAATTGTTCCGCCACCAACAATTAAAACGACAGCAATAATTACTAAATAAATAGCAATAATAAATTTTTTCTTAATTTTTTTGTTTAGGGCAAAAATTAAAGCTGGTGATAAAAGAAGGAGAATAAAAATGGGATGCGCTAAAATATTGGTGCCTAAAACGCCTAATTTTTCGAAAAAAGTTAGTTCGACCATTTTATCCCCTCCTTTTATCTTTTATCTTTTAATCATTTTGGTAAGTTTAAGTTTAAATTTCTCTACAAAATCTTGGCCTAAAATTTCATCTATAGTCTTTGATTTATATGCAACATAGAAATATATTATTACTCCTATTATACCATATAATATGAGCTCTAGGATAGCCATAAACCTTGACGAAGTAATATTTGGAATAAAGACATTCATAATAGCTAAACTTACAACCATAATAGCTGTACATAAACTTACCTTAATAAATGTTCTAATTGATTTTAAATAATTAATATTGGTTGTCTTTTTAACCACTCTAAGCAAATATAAACTAGCAGTAGTATCAATAATCATATTTAAAATAATTGGTGCATAATAAGCTTCTATACCAAAGTAACTAAATAAAGTCATCATTGGAACGTTGAAAACAATTTTTACCAAAACTGATAAGCCTAAAGTTAAAATTGTCGTTTTCGTATTATTCATCGTTTGATTAGCATTAACCATCACCGAGCAAACTGAAAGTGGTATTTGTGATAAAATTAATACTCTAAAAATCGAAATATTTAACTCATTATAACCATAAAATACTGTCCATACATCAGAGGCCATAAAACTAATTCCTACAGCTAGTGGCACGGTAACTAATAATAATGTTTGAATTGCTTGATTGATTTTGGCATTTACATCTTTATAGTTTTTAATCGCATAACTAGCGGCAATGGTAGGAATTAAACTCATAACCATACCAGTCGCTACCGACATAACAATAACGTTAAGTTTCGAACCCCAAGTAGCTAAAACACTAAGCACATTTTCACTAATAGCTGTGGTATAACCTAAGCCAACTAAAGATTTTACTACTGTAAATACATCGACCATCGTAAATGCCGATTGTAAAACTGAAATGACAACAAAAGGTAAAGCATAGAAAATAATCTTTTTACCGATATCTTTATTGGTAATTTTGGCTTCATCACGTGTTTTTTGAGCATCTTTATTTAAATCTTTCCGGTTTTTCCTTATTTTATCATAAACATAGAAATAAGCGGCAATCGCGCCCGCTGTAGCTCCGAAGACAGCAATCCCAACGGCTGTACTAATATTAGTATGAAAAACATTAACCGCTAGAAAACTACCGCCAATTATGACTAAAACTCTAACTACTTGTTCAAGTACGTTAGCTACTGAAGATACCTGCATTATTTTATGCCCTTGCAGATAACCTTTAGAAACACTTAAAAATGGGACAATTAAAATCGCCGTAGCTATAACTCTAATAACCATGGTTACATCTTCAACACTATTCCCACCTTTAACATCACCAATTATAAAATAAGCTAGTGTTGGCGCAAAAATAAATAACGCTAAAAAAACAATAACTCCTAAAAAGCCAATAATTTTAAGTCCAATTTTAAAAGTTTGTTCTTTGGTAAAATAATATTTTAAACTATTAAATTCACTGACAACTTTACTCATAGCCACGGGTATACCGCTAGTGGCAAGATTTAAAAACATATTATAAATAGAATAAGCATAACTATATAAAGCTCCTCCTTGGACACCTATTATCGCATAAAATGGAATAACATATAATAGTCCAATCACTTTACATATGACTATACCAACGGTTGAAATAGCTGCCCCACTTAAGAAGCTATTTTTTTTCATAAGACCACCCTATCTATACACGATAAGTGCGGAAAAACAAAAGATTTGTTCTTCCGCGAAAACTGAAGTTCCCACCGAAAATTTTATATCAAATATTTCTGGTTCTTCTTCTTTAATAAACGCATTAATTGCATTTTCTAAATCTGTTTCGTGTCCTTCATCAAATACTTTCACTTTCATTATATCACCTTTTTTAATTATAACGAAATAAAAAGTCTTCATTTGTCAAAAAAAGAGGAATTTTTATTCCTCTTATCTATGACTAAAATAAGAACCTTTCTTAGGAATTTGAGGGATAGCTGTTCTTGGGTTAATTCTTCCACTATTTGGATTACCACCATTAAGAACCCGTTTTTCCCATGCACCGCCGGAATTATCAAATAAGTTTAAGTGAACGTGAGTTCCACCAGAACAGTTATCCGCACCGGCTCCCCCAGCCATATAACCAATGACAGAATTAGATGAAACCATTTGACCTTCACGAACATTATAACTAGATAAATGCCAGTACGAAGTAATATAAGAGTGACCATTTATGTTATGTTTAACATAAACCATATGATTGCCACATGTTCTATTATATCTAAGTAATACTACTTGTCCATCAGCTACTGAATAAACGGCATCACCAGCTACACTTCGCGAAAAATCAATACCTGTGTGAAATTCACCGCCACCATAACTACGCCAACCATAATCACTAGTCACATAGCCTTTAGAAATTGGCATGTAAGTTCCATTAGTACTGATTAAACTGCCAAATCTATTTTGACAACTAGTTGGTGTATCGGTTCCTTTACATCCCATATTTTTCATACTTTGAATCAAACCAATTTGAACTTTGTATTGTTCATCTTTACTGACAATTCCTGATTGCAATGTTTCAATTTCTTTGGTAAGACGAGCTTCCAAAACAGCAAGTTCCTGCTGCTTTTTACTAAGTTCAGCTTGTTTAGTTGTAAGATCTTTCTGCTTTTGTTCTAACTGTTTAATATCTTCATTATACCCTTTAACTAATTCATCATTATAATTAGATAATTGCTCCGCTACGGAAACACGATAAATAAAGTCCGTAAAACTAGAAGCACCAAAAGCATATTCTAAATAAGCTGACTCGCCATTTGATAGCTGAGCATATGACATAATTTTTTTAATTTCTTTATCTTTTATTTCGATGTTTTTTTGCAATTCTTTAACATCTTTTTCTATTTGTTTTAATTCGGCCTCTATTTTTGGAATTTCAGCTTTAATTTGGGCTTGCTCTTTCTGAGCTGCAGCTCTTTCTTTTTCCGTTAAGGCTTTTTGATTTTTAGCTTTATTATAAGCATCACGATTAGCTTTGGCCTCAGCTTCTAACTGATTTAAAGTTTTTTCAGCTGCCTTAGCTGAAGGCATAAACATATATAAACACATTATTACGGCTATAAATACTAAACTAAATTTTTTCATACAACTACTCCTTTAATATTTTAACGGCCTTTTTATAATTAGGCATGTATTTTTCAACTGTTTTCCAAAAAGCTTTAGAATGATCAAAATGTACTAAATGACTAAGCTCATGAATAATAACGTAATCGATGATAAAAATATCATATCTTATTAACTTTGTATTTAAAGTTACAGACAAATCTTTGCGGTTGCACACACCCCATCTAGTTTTCATTTTACGAGTCTTAAGTTTTGGAAATGGTATTTTTTCTTCAAACAAACTAAAACAATATTGTAATCTTTCTTCAAAGACTTTAAGCATTTCTTTTTTTAACCATTTTTCTAACGTTTTTTCATCTTTAACATATATTTTATTATTGTCAATTTCTAACGTTTCGAAAGGTACTTTTATTATATCATATTTACTACCTAAATAATAGAATTCTAAATCCTTTTCGCTACGCTTCTTTACTTTACTTAACACTTTTCTTAAAAATGGTTTTTCACGATCTAATAACTTTTTTATTTCTCTTTGAGGTGTAAATAGATTGGTGGTTACATATATTGTTAAATCTTCTTTTATTTTAATATAAGTGTTTTTATTATTTTTAAAAACAACCTCAACATTATATATTTCGCCATCTAATTTGTATTCAAAAGTTTTTACCATATTACCACCATATATTATTGTATCACATTATGGTATAAAAAATATAGAGTTTTTAATCTCTATATTTTTATATTACCTTTAACTTTGAAAAAATAAAACCCTGTTTTTTTTACTCTAAAGCCTTTATCTCTTTGGCTGATAAATTTGTGTATTTAGCAATAGTATTTAAATCAAGGCCATCTTTCAACATTTTTTTTGCGGTTTCTTGAATTCCTTGTTTTTTCCCTTGTCCTAGGCCTTGTTCTAATCCTTGTTCTAATCCTTGTTCTAAGCCTTGTTCTAAGCCTTGTTCTAAGCCTTCAGCAATAGCTCTTTCTCTAATTGTATTTTCCCATATCTCATTTTCATTTTCAATAGCTGCTAGCTCCGCTAGTTCATTAGCAATTGTTGGATCAATGTTATATTTCTTTACATCTTTTGATATTTCTTCCATTAGCTTATCACCTCTACTTATCTTATCCATTTCTTCATAACTAGATGCGGCAAGTAACATTATAAACGGATTTTCTTTCTTGATTAATTCTTCATCTTTACTATACCATATATTTTTATAATAATCCATATTAATATTTACAATTTTAAAGATTTTATCCATTATCTTTTTTCGGCTTTCCGGCTCCATTATATAAAACTCTATTTTTTTTCTTTTTTTCATATTTATATCAGAAAAATAGTTTTGTAAATGCCAGGTTATATTCAACTGTACGTGCTGGATAACATTATTATAACTTTTGTTTTTCTTCTTCAAGTGGCTACTTATTAATTTACAAAAATACAAAAAGTTTCTAATATATATATCATCCCTATAATCATTGTTAACCTCGACATTTATAGTTCCTTTATCGGTAACTACAATTAAATCAAGTACTTTTATTTTTTCATTTTTATAATCTACAGGCATTTCTGTATTAGCTGAAAATATTTCATTTACCTTTAAATCCAAAGTTTCTTCTAATAATCTTTTTAAGGCATCTTCCTTATTAAAAGTATTTTTAAAAATAATATCATTATTTAAAAAATATGGTTTAGCTGTTGTTATCATGGCTTAAACTCCTTTCTAAAATACTAAACCGCTTTTTATCCTTTCATATGTAATATACTATATGCGTGCCTTAAATTCCTGCTTTTGTTTTGAAAATTTTAAAAAAAAGAAAGCCATTATAGACTTTCTAATTTTATAAAACTGTTAGTATGCAGCAAATGATAATTAATACAATGAATACAGCCAAAGCAAATTTCCAAATGTATTTTAGCCATGAGCCAAATTTAACATCGAAATAACTAAGACCAGCAATTAGAATTACACTTGTTGGGAATAATAACATTCCTAAAGCATACATAGCTTGAATTATAAGACCAGCAACATTAAGCATTGACGCATCTAATGAAGCAATATATGGTTGCATGCTTGATAATAGATAGTATAAATCATTATAGAAGAAACTACCATATAATGAAGAAATACCAGCACTTACTACATTAAAGTCATCAGTTAAACTGAATGTTTTAGCCATTAAGGTATCAACTAATGTACCAGTTCCACCATAAGATGCTTGATATAATACAGTTAAGATTACACTAGCTAAACCAGCATAAATAGCAGTTGGTAACATTTTTTTCATGCCAGCGATAAAGCTTTCAACAAATTCGCCAAGTTTTAATCTATAAACAAAAGCGATTAAAATTGAAGCAATTACCATTAACATGATAAGTTCAGCATTACCCCAATATCCAATCTCACTAATACCACTTAATAAGTGTTCAAAAATTGGGAAATCGCCAATCTTAACACCCATGATTGTAGAATGAATATCGTTAAAGAATTCAATTCCGAATGAGTAATACCAATTATACATTCCCACTAAAGCCACAATCATTAATAAAGCGACAATAATAATTAGTGGAAGTGTACTAACTCCTTTTTTAGTGCTTACTTTCTTAACGTCTTTAGCAACAGCTAAAGCAGCTGTAGTCTTTTTCTTTTTAGTTGAGGTTGTTTTTTTAGGCGCTGCTTTTTTAGTTTCCTTTTTAGGAGCAGCTTTTTTAGTTTCAGTCTTAACTTCTTTTTTAATTTCAGCTTTAGCTACTCTTTTAGTTTTTGCTTTACTGAATTTTAAAACAAAGAAGATAAATAGAGCTGTTACAAGTACTAAAATAACTAATTTAGCCCAGATTTCATTGTTCATATCTAAGCTTAAGATATTTTTAGTATAACCTGTAATGTTAAAGCCATATGTTGAAGCAACAGAACCAACAAGTAAAGCTCCTACTGTTGATGCCATTGTCGTAATTTTATCATAGTTCATA
Organism: uncultured Bacilli bacterium; assembly: GCA_947628765.1. Lineage (GTDB taxonomy): Bacteria > Bacillota_I > Bacilli_A > RF39 > UBA660 > Coprosoma. The sequence goes on along the minus strand of CANRBD010000020.1, from coordinate 2,163 downwards.
GCAAATAATACACTTGCAAATAAAGGAACTAAAATAAATAATGGCACAATTAAACCTGTAACAGATGAAAGAATTACGAAGAAAAGAATTGTAAATACTAAAAATCCTGTTTCTTTACCTTCAAATTTTCTTCTAATATTTTTGATCCATTCAGGTAAGGCTCCAGTTTTTTCCATAACACCATATAACCCACCAATCACAGCAAATACTATGATATACATGGCAAATGTCATGATAGTGGTAACTGGAATTCCAAATAAATCAAATACCCCAACTGCATCGATACCATTAGTGGTAAGTTCACCATTTGAATAAGTACCGGTAGGAATAATCCAACTTAGGACTACAAAGATCAAGAAAGATATTCCAATTGCTTTAAGTAAATTCCTCTTCACTTTTTTCTACCTCCCATCATAATTATATCAAAAATATTTTTTTATATAAAGTTTTTTTCATAAAAAAATATTTTTTTATGAAAATTTTATTTTTTTATAGGCATATGTTATACTTAAATTGGTGAATTTTATGAATGATTTTAAATATTCAAACACGAATAAAAGATATCACACTTTAGATTATTTTTATAAACAAAAATTTAATTCTAAAGTTTGTAAAATAAGCTTAAATGCCGGTTTTACATGCCCTAATTTAGATGGTACAAAAGGCTATGGCGGATGCATATACTGTTCTAAAACAGGAAGCGGTGAATTTGCGGGCAAACCTAATGATGATTTAATTAAACAATTTTATGATATTAAAAAAGTCATGGATAAAAAATGGCCAAATAGTAAATATATTGGTTATTTTCAAGCTAGAACTAATACTTATGCCCCAATAAACATTTTAAAAGAAAAATATGAAACGATTTTAAAGTTAGATAATGTTGTTGGTTTAAGTATTGCCACAAGACCCGATGCCATTAGTGATGAATGTTTAGATTATTTAGAAGAGTTAAATAAAAAAACTTTTTTAACTGTTGAACTAGGTTTACAAACTATTCACGAAAAAACCACAAAGCTTATTAATCGCTGCCATGATTTAAAATGCTTTGAAGATATGGTTAAAAAATTACATGATCGAAATATTTTCGTCGTTGCTCACGTTATTAATGGATTACCTTATGAAACTCCTAACATGATGATAGAAACAATAAAATATTTAAATAATATAAATATCGATGGTATCAAAATTCACATGCTTAGTATTTTAAAAGATACCCCTTTAGAAAAGCTTTATAAAGAAAAACCATTTCATCTTTTAACTAAAGAAGAATATGTCGATATTGTCGCTACTGAACTTGAATGTTTAAAACCCGAAATTGTCATTCAAAGACTAACGGGTGATCCTATGGAAAGTGATTTGATTGAGCCCAAATGGTTAATTAAAAAGGTTTCCGTTTTAAACGACATTGATAAACTCATGGCTAAAAGAAATATTTATCAAGGAGATAAATTATAAGTATTAAAAAGCTAATAGAAAATTATTCCATTAGCTTTTTTTGTTTGTTTTTTATCTTATATACTATGTCAAAATAAATTAGAAATTTGTGTGATTATAAAACAAATGGTAATTCCTGTAATTAAAGGGATTAAAATGGAAAGTAAGGCCCATTTATTACTGCCAGTTTCTTTTTTTATTGTAAGCACCGTAGTTAAACATGGAAAATGCATTAAAGTAAATATCATCACACAAATAGCTGTTAAACAAGTCCACCCGTTTTGAATAAATAAGTCTTTAAGCTCGTATAAATTATCGAATTCAGTAATATATCCTAATGACATATAACCCATTATCATAATTGGAATTACGATTTCATTAGCAGGAAAGCCCAATATAAAGGCCATTAGAATTACACCATCCATTCCAATACTTCTGCCTACTGGGTCTAAAGCATCAGCGCACATTTTAAAAATACTAACGTCGCCTATATAAATATTTGCCATAAGCCATATAACTAAACCAGCAGGTGCTGATATTAATATAGCTCTTCTTAAAACAAATAACGTTCTATCTAAAATTGATCTTATAATTACTTTTGTTATTTGTGGCTTTCTATACGGCGGAAGTTCTAAAGTAAAAGATGATGGTATGCCTTTTAAAATAGTTTTGGAAAGGATTTTTGAAACAATAAAAGTCATTATAATACCAATTAAAATTACTAAA
>CANRBD010000019.1 GCA_947628765.1 uncultured Bacilli bacterium | reverse complement strand
TCAGAAAATTCAATTCCTCGTTTGCCAAATTCTTCATATAATCGTTTTAGTTCTTTACCATCAGTAAAAAAATTAACCCAACCATAGTTATAACTTTCTGGCTTTAACTGGCATTTATCAAAATTAGTTTTAAAATGAACATCATCAACAGTAAATTGATCTTTATCATATAAAAGTTTACTTATCATGAAAACATCAGTTTCGCCCATAAATTCTTGTAAATAATCATATTTTTTTAAAGATGATAAAATTCCGCTATAATAATATACTTTTCTTTTTGAACCAAGGAAATTATCATTTGTGATTAATTTATTTAATTCATTTTCAATGTAATTTAATAATAAGGTTTCACTATCAAAATAATTATCCATGCTTTTCCATAAGGTCATTTTAGCTTCTGGTATTTCTAATTTTTGTGCTTTTTCTAACTTCATTTTAAACCTCCTAGTATAATATATCGGTTTTTGCTTTTTGTGTCAACGATAAAATGTCAAATTGAGAGATTGTGCGTTTATACCTCTTTTGTTCCACTTCTATTATAAACGCACAAAGGAATTTGGTAAATTTTAGCTAAAACCTTTAAAAATCCATCATTTTAAGGTATAATGAATATGTATGCATAAGTGGAGGGAAAACATGGAGATTGAATTTAATAGTTTAGAAGAACTATACGAAAGATTACTTCCGGCACTAAGATCAAAAGTCGCTGATCTAAAAAGAGATGGTTATAATTATTTAACTGTCGATGATGTTTGGAATTACTTAAAAGAAAGTAAATGGAAAAATAGCTCTAATTTAGCTTTGCATGAAATGGTAAGTGATATTTTTAATAGTGAGAACGCTGTCATTGATGATTATTTCAAAGATAAATTAAAGCCTAAAAGAAGAAGAGTTTATTTTGAAGACTAGAAGGAGTAGAAAACATGAAAAAACAAATAATAACTAGAATAATTGTGGTTGTCGCTTTAGTTGCGGCTGCGCTTGCCCTTTTATTCCCAACATTAAAATCAATTAAATTAGGTCTTGACCTTCAAGGTGGTTTTGAAGTCTTATATCAAATTGAAAGCATTGATGGTAAAGAAAAAATAACAAGCGATGTTGTTAATTCAACTTATAATACTTTAGTAAAGAGAATTGACGTCTTAGGAGTTTTAGAACCAACGATTAATATCGAAGGTGATAGAATCCGTGTTCAGTTAGCAGGGGTTGATAATGCCGATGAAGCCCGTAATATCTTAAGTCAAACAGCTAGTTTAACTTTCCGTGATACTAGTGATCACTTACTTATGACTAGTGATGTTTTAAGAAGTGGGGCGGCTAAAGTCGGTACTGATGAAAAAGGTAGTCCAGTTGTTTCCCTAAGCGTTAAAGATAAAGATGCATTCTATAAAGCGACTAAAAAAGTTAGTCAAATGGACGATAACCGTATCGTTATTTGGTTAGACTATGATGAAGAAACGGACTCATTCCAAAATGAACAATATAAATGTGGTTCACTAAATGATTCTAAATGTCTTTCCGTAGCTACAGTTTCACAAGGATTTAGTAGTGATGTTATCATCGAGGGTAATTTTGAACATGAAGAAGTTCAAAATTTAGTTGATTTAATTAATTCTGGTAGTATGCCAACTAAATTAGTGGAAATTTCATCACAAAGTGTTGGGGCTTCATTTGGTGAAAATTCCCTTGAAAAAACTGTTACCGCTGGTATTGTAGCAATTATCTTAATTTGCTTATTCTTAATTTGCTTATACCGCATGTCAGGTTTATTTGCTAGTATTGGTATTATTATTTATTCCGCTTTAACATTCTTTATTTTCTGGCTTATCGGTGGAACGCTTACCTTACCAGGTATTGCCGCTATGATTATCGGTATTGGTATGGCTGTCGACTCGAATGTTATCAGTTTTGCGCGTATTAAAGATGAAATGTATGAAGGTCGTGGCATTAAATCAGCCTTTAAAAATGGTAATAAAGATTCTTTAGGCACGATTATGGATGCCAACATCACGACTTTAATTGCCGCTATTGTCTTATTTATCTTTGGACAAAGTAGCGTTAAAGGTTTTGCAACGATGTTAATTATCAGTATTATTGTGACATTATTAATCATGGTTGTCTTTGTTAGATGGCTTATGAAATGGTTTGTCGAAACTGGAGTTTTCGATGGTAAACCTGGATTATTTATCGGCGTTAAAGCCAAAGATATTCCAAATGTTAATAAAAGAGAAAAACGAACTAAATTTTTCTATAAGAAAATTGACTTCGTTAAAAACCGTAAAATCTTCTTAATTGCGGCTTTAATCATCGGTGTTGTCGGTATTGGTTCAATTATTACTATGGGACTTAAATTAGGTGTCGACTTTAAAGGTGGTACCGTAATTAACTTACAAACTGAAGAAAAAGTAACTAAAGCTGATGTTCAAAAAGACATTAAAAAACTAGGTTATAAGATGTATGAGTTTGAAAAACAAAACGATGATACGTACTCAATTAAAATTGAAAATTCCTTACCACAGAAAAAATCAATGAGTACAGAAGACTATTTTGCTGAAAAATACAATGCTTCAACTGACGTCGGTGTTGTTTCCAATATCGTTAAGAAAGAGCTTATCAAAAATGCTATTTTAGCGTTAATTATTGCGGCTTTTGCCATCATCTTATATATTTCCCTTAGATTTAAGTTTAGTTATGGTGTCAGCTGTATTGCTTCATTATTATTAAATGTCTTAATTACAGTTTCATTATTCAGTATCTTTAGATTAGAAGTTTCAACGATCTTTATTGCGGCTATTTTATCAATTATCGGTTATGCGGTGAACGATATTATTATCACCTTTGACCGTATCCGTGAAAACATGCATGACAAGACGAATAAACTAAATAAACATGATTTAGATAATATTGTTAATGAAAGTTTAAGATCGATTTTAAACCGTAGTATCATAACCACGGTAACCACTTTAATTCCAGTTGTATGTTTAATCTTCTTAGGCGCGAGTGACATTTTTGAATTTAATATGGCTTTACTATTTGGTTTAGTTATTGGTACCTTATGTTCAATCTTCGTAGCCAGCCAATTATGGCTTGAAATTACTAAACGTAATATCAAAAAAGGCAAAGTTGAAAAAGAGAAAAAGAAAGTTGTGCTTGACGAAGTCGATGAACTACAAATTAAAGGAGTAAATTCTTAAATAGGGGTGATTACCCATGAGTAAATATTCATGTGAAAGTTTTGATCAGTTTTATGAAAAAGTAAAAACTTACATTACGGAAAAAGAGGCTTTAGAATTAATTAAAAAAGCCTATCAATATGCCTATGACAAACATTTTGGTGCGAAAAGATTAACGGGTGAGGATTATATAACTCATCCGCTTTCCGTAGCTTATATTCTAACTAAAACTAGTGCGGATGCGCCAACATTATCAGCAGCTTTATTACATGATGTCATTAAAGAAGCTGATGCTGATCCGGAAGAAATCCGTGAGATTTTTGGCGATGATATTTTATCAATCGTCGAAGGCGTAACGAAAATCAATAAACTTAATTTTTCAGGCGAAACGGAATCCGTTATTGCCAGTCAACGTAAAATTTTAGTCGGTTTATCAGAAGATGTTAGAGTTATTATTATCAAACTGGCTGATAGACTTCATAATATGAAAACTTTATTTGCGTTAGATGAGAAAAAACAAAAAGAAACCGCTAGGGAAACTTTAGATATTTTAACGCCAATCGCTCATAGATTAGGTATGAATCATATCAAAAGTGAACTTGAAGAATTATCTTTACGTTATTTAAAACCCGATGAATATTATGATATTGTTGAAAAATTAAATGCGACTAAAAAAGAACGAGATGCTAGTGTAGCGAAAATGATTACCAGTGTCTCTGAACTTTTAAATAAACACAATATTAAACATAAAATAAAGGGGCGTAGTAAAAGTATTTATAGTATTTATAAAAAACTAGATAAAGGTAAACGTTTTAGTGATATTTTCGATTTACTAGCTTTAAGAATATTTGTTAATACCATTCCTGAGTGTTATCAGGTTTTAGGAATAATCCATTCGAAATTTAAACCAAAACCTAATCGTTTTAAAGATTATATTGCTATGCCAAAGACTAATATGTATCAGTCACTACACACAACTGTTTTTGGTGTTGATGGCCAGTTATATGAAATTCAAATTAGAACTTACGATATGGATGAAGTAGCCGAAAATGGTATTGCTTCGCATTGGTCTTATAAAGAACATGGTAGTTCTAAAGCGGCTATTCAATCTGATATGGAACAAAAACTTCAGTTCTTTAAATCCATTATGGAACTTAAACAACATGAAATTGATCCTGATGATTTTGCCGAAACAATTACTGAAGAAGTTTTAAAGAAAACTATTTATGTATTTACGCCTAAAGGCGATGTTATTGAACTGCCGATTGGCGCGACACCGATTGATTTTGCTTATAAAGTGCATACTAAAGTCGGTGATACGACCACTGGAGCTCTTGTCAATTCATCAATGGTTCCTTTAGATTATGAACTTCAAGATAACGATATCGTTAAAATTATTACGAGTAGCAATAGTACGCCTAACCGTGAGTGGCTTAATATCGTTAAAACAGCGCAGGCAAAAAATAAAATTAAAAGTTATTTTCATAAAGCTTCATCTGATGAAACTGTTAAAAAAGGTGAAGAACTATTAACCAAAGAACTTAAAAAACGCAAACTCACCTTTAATGATTTTAATGAAAATTTAGATAAAGTTTTAAAAAATGTTAAATTAGGTAGTTTACATGAACTTTATTCTAATTTAGGTTCTGGGAAACTTTATTTAGATACAGTATTGGATGCGGCCTTTAAAGAAGAAAAAGATAACGATGAAAAAATACTTGAAAAAGCTCAAAAACTTGGTAATAAAGTTATCCGTAAAGGCCATATTATCACTGTTGATGGTGATTCTGACATTAAAGCTAATTTAGCGTCTTGTTGTAATCCAATTCCAGGAGATCGTATTATTGGTTATATTACTAAAGGTAATGGTATTTCCGTTCACCGTATAGTTTGTCCAAATGTGGCGGAAACTGAAGAACGTTTAATCGAAGTAGCCTGGAATGAAACAACCGATAAATTTGTGACAACTATTTTGATTCACGCTAAACCAACTAATGATGTTCTCGCTCCCATTGTTACCAAAGCGGCGAGTAAAGATATTGGTGTTAGAAACATCAATAGTAATCGCGATACCAATACCCAAATGATTGAAATGAGCGTTGTTATTAAAGATCGGGAAGAACTTATGAAATTAATGACCGATATTAAAATGGTTGAAGGGGTAATTGATGTAGAAAGAATGATTAAATGAGAATATTAGTTCAAAGAAGTTTAAATTCCAAAGTCGAGGTCGATAATAAAGTTACTGGTCAAATCAAAAAAGGTTTAGTTTTATTGGTTGGTTTTACTGCCGGGGATGGCGAAAGAGAAATTGATTATTTAATCAAAAAAGTTTTAAATCTACGTATATTTGAAGATGAAAATAATATAATGAATAAATCCATCCTTGAAGTTGGTGGAGAAATATTAAGTATTTCGCAGTTTACTTTATATGCAGACACGAAAAAAGGAAATCGTCCTAGTTATGTTCGCGCTTTAAATAGTATAGAAGCCGAAAAATTATACAAACTATTTAATGAAAAGCTAAGTAAACACATTAAGGTTGAAACAGGTGTTTTTGGCGCCGATATGCAAGTTTCAATTTGTAATGATGGCCCAATTACTATTGCTTTAGAAAGCCGGGATAATAATGAAGGAAAGCGAACTTGATTATAAACTTGTAAATTTAGTCTTGATTAGTTTACTAATATTTTTAATATATCAAACAAGAAGCTTTTGGCTTGGGGTAGTAAGTGTTTTAAAAGAAATCTTACTACCTTTTTTGATTGCCTTTATTATTGCTTATGTTTTAAATACTTTAGTAACTTCACTAGTTAATAAAAAAGTACCTCGATGTTTAGCTATTTTAGTTGTTATTGGTTTGGTGCTTTTAATATTTGGCATGCTTATTTATTGGATTGTGCCAATATTAACTGAAGAAATCGGCAATATGTTTAATGCGATTATTACTTTTTTTAAAGAACTTTCCGATAATTCAAATTTTAACTTTAGTATGGTTCAAACAGAACTCATGAAAACTTTTAATGACATTTTAACTGATCTTGGTTCATATATTTCAGATGGAATGGTTAATATTATCGGTACTAGTATTAATGTGTTTTCCCAAATATTAATTATAGTCGCCGCTACCATCTATTTTCTTATCGATATGGATAAAATAAGAAAAAAAGTCCGCAATTTAGTTATGCATAAAAGTAAAAGGCTTTATCGTTATTTATCGGCAGTAAATTATGAACTTAATATGTATTTATCTGGTTTTTTAAAAATAACGATGATTTCTTTTTTTGAATATTTAATTTTATATTCACTAATTGGACATCCTAATGCTTTAATGTTAGGAGCTTTAGCCTTAGTTGGTAATTTAATTCCATATTTTGGAGGAATTATTACAAACATTATCGCTGCTATTACGGCTTTTGTTGTTAGTCCTGAATTATTTATTAAAACGATAATTATCTTTATTGTTTTTTCAGGTATTGATGGTTATGTAATCAATCCTTGGGTTTATGGTAAAAGTAACCAAATCCATCCAATAGTTATTATTATTTCAGTATTTGCAGGGGGTATTTTAGCTGGCTTTATTGGTATTGTCATTGCTTTACCAGTAGCAATAGTGGTTCTTACCACTTATAAATTTTTTAAAACTGAAATCGATTTATTTAGTAAAAAGACTTTAAAAAAGCAAAAAAAGCCAAAAAAACTTGACAAAAGCCCAATTTGATGTTAATATAACCGCCTGTAAACGCGAATTATATGCGTTAAGGGGGGAAAATTTATGAAAAAATTGATGAAAATCACGAGCATTGCTTTAGCTTTTATCACTTTGTTTGCACTTAGTTTTACTGGTGTTGATGCTAAAACTACTCCGAAATCTGTAAAAGTAAAACGTGCTGAGGTATTATCAGATACCATTACAAATAACGAATATGGATTTACTTATTTTACAACTACCGAAGGCGATAGTTTATATTGTATCGATAACCAAAAATTAGCATTAAAATCTAATACTGAAGTTACTTTAGTAGGTGACGCTGATGCAGGAGTTCAATATATCCTCGAACATGGTTATCCAAATGTCAAACCTACTGGTAACGTAGAAAATGATAAAATCATTACTCAAGCTGCTATTTGGTGGTATTTAGATGATACTAATCAAGGATCTAATAAAGTATCAAATACTTTTAGAAATGCTACTAAAACTGATATTTATAGTTTAATTCCAAATTATATTAAACCATTAGTAGCTAATGCTAAAAAAGCCCAAGCTAAATCAGAACAAGCACCAAAAATTACACTTACTAAACCAAGTTCAACTCTTAAATTAACAAGTGATAAAAAATATTATGAATCAGCTTTAATGGTAGGAAGTCTTACTAATGCCTCTACATATAAAGTTACAACTTCTACCGGTGAAGTAACTGATAAAAATGGTAATACGAAAACTACATTTAGTTCAAAAGAACAATTTAAAATTGTTGTACCTGTTAGTGAAGTAAAAGAAGATTCAGAAGTAAACATTAATGTAACCGCTTCTAATACTGTTAAAAAAGCCAAAATCTTCAAATCTTCAAATAATAATTATCAAAGAGTCGTAGGTTTATACGATGATCCAAAAACCGCTAAAATTAATACTAAATTAGCTATTAATGTCGACAAACATATTTGTGAAATCATCGATAATACTTTCTATGGTAATAAAGGTACTGTAGTTGATGAAAAAACTTATACAAAAGAATGTAAAAAAACATGTGAAATTATCGATGATGTATATTATGGCAAAGCCGGAAATGTTGTCGATAAAGACACTTATAAGCAAGAATGTGAAAAATCATGTATTTTAATTAATGATGTCTACTATGGTAAAAATGGTAATGTTGTTGATAAAGATACTTATAAGCAAGAATGTGAAAAATCATGCGTAATTGTTGATAATGTTTACTATGGTAAAGATGGAAATGTCGTTGATGCCAATACATATAATGCTGAATGTGGCGTCGTAGTAGCTGTTCCAAATACCAGCGCGAATATTCCTATGATTGCTATTGCTGTTGGTTCATTATTAATAATTGCCGGTTCTGGATTAATTATTGATAGAACTAGAAAGAGTTATTTATAAGAGTAAATAACTCTTTTTCTTGACACTTTTTAACATCAAAAATGGGTTTTAATGTGTTTTTTAAACTAACTATGATATAATAATAATATAAGATACGGGAGGATTAAAATGAAAAAAATCAAGATATTATCGCTATTTATGTTCGTAGCTATGTTATTTACTCTAAATTTTGATGTCGCTTTAGCGGCTCCAAATTCTATCCATGTAAAACGTGCTGAAGTATTATCAGATACTATTACAAATAATAAATATGGATTTACTTATTTTACAACTACCGAAGGCGATAGTTTATATTGTATCGATAACCAAAAACTCGCATTACAATCTAATACTGAAGCTACTTGATAAAATCATTACTCAAGCTGCTATTTGGTGGTATTTAGATGATACTAATCAAGGATCTAATCATGTAACCGATACCTTTAGAACCGCTACGAGAACTGATATTTATAGCTTAATTCCAAATAATATTAAGCCATTAGTCGCTGATGCTAAAAAAGCTCAAACGCCAACTTCAAATTATGCTTTAAATGTTAATACTGAAGGTAATGAGCTTGCTCTTACTAGTGATGGCAATTATTATGAATCACGTTTAATTTCAGCAACTTTAACCGGTATTAATACATATAATACTATTATTCGAAGTGGTACAGTCAACACGAAAATTGTCGATGAACAAGGTAATGCTAAAACTTCATTTAATAATGGTGAAAAGTTTAAAGTTATGGTTCCTGCAGATGAACTAAATGCTAAAACAACGATTAATGTTGAAATAAATGCCAAAGGCGTAAATAAAAAAGCCAAAATATATAAATCTTCCAATGATGATTATCAAAGAGTCGTAGGTTTATACAGTGATGAAACACCACTTGCGAAAACTATAAATTTAGCTGCTGAACCAAATATAACTACCGTAGAAGTTAATGTACCAAATACAGGCGCTGATATTTTAATGATTTCTATTGCTGCCGGTGTTTCAATCATTGTATTAGGTCTTGGTATAATTATCTATCGCACTAAAAGGAATAGAAAAGCTTAAGAACTATGAAAAATAGTTCTTTTTTAAATGGAAATGTTGACAAAAATAAGGGATATGATACAATAATAATGTAAATTTAAAAGCGTTGAAAAGGACATGATTATTAAAAAGTGTTTCAAAGTGAATTTAGGATAGTGGAAACTAAATAAATAACTTTAATAATTACTACCTTGGAGCTAGCGATGAAAATCGTTTCGGTTTGACCGTTATCAAAATTAAGTAAATAAAAGGATGGTACCGTGCTTATGCACTCCTTGATATACCATCTTTTTTTATTTTTTAAGGAGGATATGATGAAAAAAAACGAAATTAAAAAACAAACAATGATATCCATTCAACAATTTTTAAGAGATTATTATGGAATGGATAATGAGGCGATTCTTAATAGATTATCTACACTTTCGCACAAAGAATTAAAAATTATCTGCAAAGAAGGGTATGGCATAAATCTTAATTCATTGCCATTTGAAGAAGTAACTATTGAATCTTTAAAATGTGGAAATACTTTATTAGTAAGAGATGGCCATGATAATTCAGCTCCATATCGTAATCCACAAGCTCTGTATTTTAATGAAATTTTAAATAGTAAACATAAATAAAAAGGAGGAAATATGATTAATATTAAAGAAAATGAAACTTTAAGTGTTCTTAACCATAGCTGTGCTCATTTACTCGCGCATGCCGTCAAACATTTATATCCGGAAGCTAAATTTTGGGTAGGGCCAGTTATTACCGAAGGCTTTTATTATGATATCGACTTAGGTGATAAAGTTATTACTGAAGAGGATTTAGATAAAATTACGCGCGAAATGAAAAAAATCGCAAAGTCTGATAAATTAATTAAACGTCTTGAACTTTCAAAAGAAGAAGCTTTAGAAATGTTTAAAGATGACCCTTATAAAATTGATTTAATCGAAAATATGAAAGAAGATGAAGTTATCTCAGCCTATAGGCAAGATGACTTTACCGATTTATGTCGTGGTCCGCATGTTAAAAGCACTAAACTTTTAAAACATTTTAAACTTTTAAAAGTAAGTGGTGCTTATTATAAAGGTGATTCCAATAATAAGGTCCTTCAAAGAATTTATGGTATTTGTTTTGAAAATGAGGAAGATTTGGAAAAACACCTACATGAATTAGAAGAAGCGAAAGCTCGTGACCACCGTAAACTTGGAAAAGAACTAGGTATTTTTATGAATGATGATTTAGTGGGTAGGGGTCTTCCAATGTTCTTGCCTAATGGTTATATCATTTGGAGTGAACTTGAAAACTATATCAAACAAAAAGAAATTAAACTAGGCTATAAACATGTAAAAACACCTTGTTTAGGTAACACGGAACTATATAAAACTTCTGGGCATTGGGAGCATTATAAAGATGATATGTTTCCAGCGATGAAAATTGATAATGAAGAATTTGTTTTAAGACCTATGAACTGTCCACATCATATGATGATTTTTAAAAACTCACTTCATTCATATAAAGATTTACCAATAAAAATTGGTGAAATTGCTCCTGACTTTCGTTATGAAGCTTCCGGAGCTTTAAAAGGTATTGAAAGAGCAAGACATTTTTGCCAAAATGATGCCCATTTATTTGTCACTATAGATCAAATAAAAGATCAGTTCAAAGAAGTTGTTGATTTAATTTTAGATGTTTATCATGATTTTAATATCACGGATTATCATTTTGAGCTTTCGTTAAGGGACCCTCAAGATAAAGTGAAATACTATCAAGATGACAAAATGTGGGATGAAGCGGAAAGCATGCTTCGCAAAGTTTTAAATGATATTGGTATTGAATATGAAGAAAAGATAGGTGAAGCCGCTTTTTATGGCCCTAAATTAGATGTTCAAGTTAAGCCAGCGGTTGGTAATGAAATAACCTTATCAACTTGTCAGTTAGATTTTTGTTTACCACAAAAATTTGATTTAACCTATATTGATTCTAATGGCGAAAAACAAACACCAGTTGTTATTCATCGAGCGATATTAGGTTCCCTTGATAGATTTATTGCCTATTTAATCGAAGAAACTAAAGGTGCTTTTCCACTTTGGCTCGCACCTGTTCAAATAAATATTATTCCGGTAAATAATGAATATCATTTAGATTATTCAAAGGAATTATATGATTTATTAATGGCTGAAGGAATTAGAGTAAACTTAGATAGTCGTGATGAAAAGTTAGGTTATCGTATGCGTGAAAGTGTAACTAAAAAAATTCCTTATTCTCTAATCATTGGCGATAAGGAAAGAGATTCTAAGACTATCAGTTATCGTAAATATGGCACTGAAGAAACTGTTAATGTTACGAAAGAAGAATTTATTAATTTAATTAAACTTGAAATAAAGAATAAAAGCTATAATTAAATGAATGTTTTAGAGGCTGCCTAAAAAGAAAGCATTAAATAAAAACTATTGCCGATTATGATAAATTAATTTTCAGCTAAAGAAGCTTTATTTAATCATTTTAGCCAAAAGATAAAAGTAAAAAATGCCAAAAAAATTAAGGATAAATAACAATTATCCTTTTATTTTCTCTTATTTTTTGATATAATTATCAAAGAAAACCTTGAGGAGGGAAGAATATGCGAGAGTTTACGGAACAAGAAAAGGTCAGACGTGAAAAAGTTAATGCTTTAAAAGAGAAAGGAATTAAGCCTTTTGGAGATAAAATAGATATTACATCTAATTCCAAGATTATTAAGGATAATCACCTTGAACAAACCAAAGAAGAGTTAGAAGAAATTAAAGATGAAGTAGTAATCGCCGGTAGAATCATGACAAAAAGGCGTAATGGAAAAGCGGGATTCTTTCACATTCAAGATAAATATGGTCAAATTCAAATATATATTAGATTAGATAATGTAGGTGAAGAAGCTTACGATTTATTTAAAGCTTCAGATATTGGTGATATTGTTGGTATTGAAGGTTATGTATTTAAAACTAATACTGGTGAACTTTCAGTTCATGCAACCAACTATATTCATATTGTAAAGGCTTTAAAACCTCTTCCTGAAAAATTCCATGGTTTAACTGATGTTGAAGAAAGATTTAGAAGAAGATATGTTGATTTAATCATGAATGAAGAAGCTCGAAAAGTCGCTTTTGCGCGTCCTAAAATAATTAGAACTATTCAGAAATATTTAGATGATTTAGGTTATGTAGAAGTAGAAACACCTATTTTAAATCCAATTTTAGGTGGGGCGGCCGCTAGACCATTTGTCACTCATCATAATGCTTTAGATATGCCATTTTATTTAAGAATTGCTACAGAGCTTCCACTTAAAAAATTATTAGTTGGTGGTATGGATGCGGTTTATGAAATCGGCCGTATCTTTAGAAATGAAGGTGTAGATCGCACCCATAATCCAGAATTTACCTCAATCGAACTTTATAAAGCTTATAGCGATTTAGAAGGTATGATGGATGTTGCTGAAGGAATTGTAAGTAGCGTATGTATGGAAATTAATGGTACTTATAATATTACTTATCGTGGTAAAGAATTAGATTTAAAACCACCATACAAAAGAGCGCATATGGTTGATTTAATTAAAGAAAAAACTGGTGTTGATTTCTGGAAAGAAATGACTTTAGATGAAGCTAAAGAAATCGCCAAAAGACATAATATTGAACTTGAAGAACATTTTGGCTTTGGACATATCGTTAATGCTTTCTTTGAGGAATTTGTTGAAGACACGATTATTGAACCTACTTTTGTCTATGGTCACCCAATTGAAATTAGCCCGCTTGCAAGAAAAAGCGAAGATCCAAGATATACTGAAAGATTTGAATTATTTATTGATGGCATGGAATATGGAAATGCCTTTACCGAACTTAATGATCCTATCGATCAATATGAAAGATTTGAAAATCAACTTAAAGAAAGAGAACTAGGAAATGAAGAAGCTAACGAAATGGATATGGATTTCGTTGAAGCATTAGAATATGGTATGCCTCCAGCTGGAGGTATGGGAATTGGTATTGATAGGTTAGTTATGCTTGTAACCGGCTGTGATACCGTCAGAGAAGTTATTCTATTCCCACACATGCGAAACAAAAATTAAGAGCTTTTAAGCTCTTTTTAATTGAAAAAAAAGCGTTTAAACGCTTTTATATTTTACGATATAAACCAATGGCTTTACCAAGGATAGTTACATTATCTAAAATAATTGGTGCCATGGTATCATTTTCCGGTTGTAATCTAAAATGGGTTTGTTCTTTATAATAAGTTTTTAAAGTGACCTCGTTTTCATCAGTCATAGCCACAACGATGTCTCCATTATGTGCCGTATTTTTTCTTTCGACAATAACGACATCTCCATCCAAAATTCCGGCATTAATCATACTTTCGCCACTTACTTTTAAAGTAAATACTTCTTTACCTTTAGGAAGTAAATAAGCTGGTAAACTAAAGTATTCATCAGGCATTTCAATGGCTTCAATAGGAGAGCCCGCAGTAATTTTTCCAAGTAATGGTACTTCGATTACTTTATCATCGTTTGAAACATATTCATTTTCAACTAAAAGTTCGATAGCGCGATTTTTTGAAAAGTCTTTACGGATAAATCCTTTCTTTTCAAGATTTTTTAAATGGGCATGAATAGTTGCCGGTGATGAAGTATCTAAAGCAGCTCCAATTTCCCTAACTGTAGGTGGATAGCCGTGTGATACAATGTATGATTTAATGTAATCTAAAACATCTTTTTGACGATTGGTAAGTTTTTCCATATAACTCCTCCTTTACTTTCAATCCCATCTTAACACATTTTTGTAAACTTGTCAAACTTTTGTTCGGAAATTCATTGACACGAATAAATGTTCGTGTTAAGATTAAGACAAGAAGGAGGAATGAAAAATGGAAATTTTAAAAAACAAAGCAACAATTTTATTAATTGTGATGATTTTAGGAGTATCTTATATTGGAGGAATAGAAAATAATAATAGTTTCGAAGAAACAAACGAAAATTTAATCTCGGCAAATGCTTAATTATAGTTTTCAAATCCCACTGATTTTGATATAATTAAAATCGAGGGGATCGCTATGAATGATGCACTAGTAAATTTAAAATCACTCGGTATTGATATGATACAAGAAGCTGGTAGTGGCCATCCCGGAATAGTTTTATCGGCCGCCCCAATTTTATATACTTTATATGCTAAACATATGCATATAAATCCTAAAATGCCAGATTGGATAAATCGTGATCGTT
>CANRBD010000018.1 GCA_947628765.1 uncultured Bacilli bacterium | reverse complement strand
CTTTCCTTATTCAACAGTTACAGATTTGGCTAAGTTCTTTGGCTTATCAATGTCACAACCACGCAATTTAGCCGTTTCATAGCTAATAAGTTGTAATGGAATGGCCGCAATCATAGGATTGATAAAATCATTAGTTTTCGGAATAATAACTTTATGATTTACATCGGCAAAATCATTAGCAATTTCTTCAGTAGTAACTAAAGTAACCACCGCTCCACGGGATTTTACTTCTTTGATATTACTTAAAGTCTTATCAGCAATCGTTTTATCTGTAATAACTGAAATAACATTAGTTCCTTTGTCGATTAAAGAAATTGTTCCGTGTTTAAGTTCGCCAGCAGGGTAGCACATACTGACAATATAGGAAATTTCTTTTAATTTTAATGATCCTTCCATACTTAAGGCATAGTCAATACCACGTCCAATATAAAAGCAGATATTTTTCTTATATAAAGTTTTCGCAATTTGCTTATAATTTTTATCAATTATATCTTCGATATAAGTAGGTAATTTTATAAAAGATTTAATTATATCATTGGCTTTATTTTCGCTAATGATTTTTTGTTTGTAGCCTAGATTTAAAGCAATCAAACTAAGGACGGCTACTTGAGCTAAATAAGCTTTAGTTGTTGCCACTGAAATTTCTGGACCTGCTTTAATATAAATAGTATTTTTAGCCTCTCTAGCTAATGAAGATCCGACAACATTAACAATAGCTAAAGAATCAATATTCTGGGATTTTATCTTTCTAAGAGAAGCTAGCGTATCAGCTGTTTCTCCTGATTGTGAAATAAAAATAACTAATGTTTCTTTATCAGTAAAAAGTTTTTGGTATCTAAATTCACTTGCAATATAGACAGCTACTGGCGTATTAGTGTATTTTTCGATAATCGCTTTGCCAACTAATCCAGCATGATAAGCACTCCCACAGCCGACAATTTCAATACGTTTATACTGGCTAAAGTTGGGCATATTTTGGATTAAACTTTCTAAACCATCAGCTAAAAATGGTTCCGTCGTATTTTTTATAACACTAGGTTCCTCATGAATTTCTTTAAGCATAAAGTGGTCAAAGCCATTTTTTTCAGCTACTTCTAAGTTACCTTCAAAGGTTAATACCTTTTTTTCCGTTTCATTAAGATTTTTATAAACCGTAACTTTATCGTCAATTTTTACAATTTCATTATCTTCGATAATGATATACTGATTGGTATATTTTAAAATGGCTGGAACATCAGAGGCAATAAAATTTTCTTTATTACCAATCCCTACAATTAATGGACTGTCTTTTCTAGTTGCATATAAAATATTTGGTTCATCATCGCATAAAATACCTAAAGCATAAGCTCCAATTAATTTTTCTTCCAGTAAAGAAATAGTTTTTAAAACATCTTTTTCTGTGCTATAAATAAAATCTAGTAACGCGGCAATAACTTCACTATCAGTTTCCGTTTTAAATTTATAGCCTTTTTTAATAAGACCTTTTTTTAATTCTTCGTAATTTTCAATAATTCCATTGTGAACAATAGTAAATTTTCCCATGCGATGAGGGTGTGAATTTATGTCGTTAGGTTTACCGTGAGTTGCCCATCTAGTGTGTCCGATACCAATATTTGACTGGATATTAGGCTTAAGCTTTTTTTCTAAGTTAAAAATCCGACCAGAAGTTTTAATAATTTCCATACGTTTACCATTGTAATAGGCAATACCAGCAGAATCATAACCGCGGTATTCTAACGCTTTTAAGCCATTTATTAAAACTTTAATTGAATTTTTGTGCCCATTATATCCAATAATGCCACACATATATAAAACTCCTTTCTTAAGCTGATATATTTCTTTGTTGATTTAAAAATATATCTTACGAGCCTTATTTACCCGTAACAAGATCCGCCGAAAATTCGATACTTGTTATCCTCGTCAGTTTAAAAAAACTCAGGCGCTAGATAAATGCGCTACCAACATTTACCTTACTACCATTATATAGGATATTAGCCAAAAAGGCAAATGACATTCGCCCAATTTGACCAATCAATATACAAAAATGTGAAATTCGCCCAAAAAATGATGCAAAAAAGGAAAATTGGTAAATAAACGAAAAGAAGCAGGAATTAGGCATCCATTTAAAGTATATTAAAGTAAAGGGGCCAGAAAGGAGAAAAATGGAAATATTAAAAACAAACAATCTAACAAAAGTATATGGCGAAGGCGAAAATAAAATTACCGCTTTAGAAAATATTAACATTACAATTAACGAAGGAGAACTGATAGTCATTACTGGTAAAAGTGGCAGTGGTAAAAGTACCCTTTTACATCTTTTAGCTGGAGTTGATAATCCTACAAGTGGAGAAGTTATCATAAGTGGCATCGATATTTATAAATTAAAAGGTGATAAATTAACTAATTTTCGCCGAAAAAACATTGGAATTGTTTATCAATTTTATAATTTAATTCCTGTTTTAAGTGTAAAAGAAAATATTATTTTACCCGCCTCTTTAGAAGGTAGAGCAATCGATGAAAATTATTTTAATGAACTTATCAAAACTTTAGATTTAAAAAAACGTTTAAATCATTTACCTAATGAACTATCCGGCGGACAGCAGCAACGCACAGCTATTGGAAGAGCCTTAATAAATCATCCGAAAATAATTTTAGCTGATGAGCCAACTGGTAATTTAGATAGCAAAAACAGTAAAAAAATTATCGGTATGCTTAAGTATTATAATAAAGAATATGGTCAAACGATTGTAATTGTAACTCACGATGAAAAAATTGCCGATATAGCTGATCGCGTCATTACTATTAAAGATGGCAAAATAGTTAAGGAAGATAAACGTGATAACTCTAAAATATCTGATTAAAAACAAAAAAAGAACATTTATTACTATTTCTAGTGTCATTTTAGTTACAATTCTATTTTTATGTATCGGATTATTATTTTCTAGTATTCGCGACTATATGATTGATGACATAATCAAAACTAGGGGCAATTACCATGTAAAATTAGAAACAGATAAAGTGCCTAAAACTCATGTTAAAAAAGCTGTTACGCAAGATAACATAACATATATTGTTTATAAAAACATTGATAAAACTTATATTTATACAGAAAAATTTTGCCAAAAACAAAAATGCCAAAACATAAGTTATAATACGGAATTATTATCGCTATATGGTGTTAGTAAAAATACAAATATGAAAGATACCCTTATAAGTATTTTAATTACCATTTTAGTGATTCTAAGTTTTTGTATTATGATAATTATTTATAATTCGTTTATGGTTTCAGTTATGGAACGAAAAAAACAATTTAGTATTCTTAAAAGTATCGGTATGACAAAATTTAAAATTCGCAATATGATAATTTTGGAAAGCTTAATCATCTTATTATGTGGTTTATTTATCGGTTTTTTCATCAGTGTTAATTTCATGTTTATTATTTTAAATATTATCAATAATTTATTATCTGAATTGTTTACTGAAGATTTAAAATTATCCTTTTATCTACCATTTGTTTTGATTCCATTTGTTTTTGTGATTTTAATAGTAATTTTGTCAGCGTTTATTCCGGCTTATAAAGCCAGTAAGCTAAATATTATTGAAAATATTCATAATCAAGATGAATATCATTATAAATCGCTAGATAAATTAAAAATGCCAATTACTTTAAAACTGGCGTATTT
Source organism: uncultured Bacilli bacterium (assembly GCA_947628765.1). Classification (GTDB taxonomy): domain Bacteria; phylum Bacillota_I; class Bacilli_A; order RF39; family UBA660; genus Coprosoma. The sequence continues at coordinate 11,468 of CANRBD010000018.1, read as the reverse complement.
CAATTATAAAAGATGTCATAAAAAATACCGTCCGATTATTTTATGTGTGTTTATCAGTATTATTCTTTATACATCGTTTAGTATGTATTTAAACTATGGTTTAAAAAGTATTCATGATTTTAATACTTTGCCTAATTATGATAGTCAAGTAACTATTTTAGATAGTAATCAAGATAAATATCAAAAGCTAAAAGTTTTTGCCCAAGAAAATTCGCATAAATATAATTTATTTAATGTTTGTACGCAAACAACTAAAGTTTCTAGTAAATCTTATTTAAATAATAATTTTCACAACCATAATCTTTTAATCATTGAAGGAAATGATGAATATATTATTAACCGTATCAAACAAGTCGAAACTAAAAATAATAAAATGCTTAAAATAAATCAAAAATATTTAAAAAAGGAAGCTGATATTAAAGTTCAATCTAAAAATATAAGGTTTAAAACTAAAAACAAAATTCCTTTTGGCATCACCAACTTTTTAACTAAAGATAATGTTGTTTTAATCACTAATCATTTTTCTAATTATTGTCAAAAATATAATACCATGTTACTTATGAAAAGCGATATTGATTTAAAAAGTAAAATCACTAAATTTTCAGAGAAGAGTAGTATCACTAATATTGAGTATGTCGATGTTAGAAAAGCCAATAAGATAATGAATAATATTATCACCGTTATTAAAATTCTTTTATATGGTACTTTAGCTTTAGTTTTATTAATTGTAATTAGTTCGATTATCAACACTATTTGGGCCAGTACTAGTTTGCGTAGTCGGGAGCTAGCCGTTTTAAAAAGTATTGGTTTAACACAAAAACAAATGAGACTTATTTTACTTTACGAAAGTTTATATGTAACTTTTAAAGGCTTTTTCTTAGCCGTGCCTTTTGTAATTTTAATAAGTTATATCCTGCATCAAAGTTTAATTCGTGTTTTTCAAATTAATCTATTGTTTCCCTTTAAAGAATTATGTTTAAGTTTTATTATATTAGTAATCGTAATTTATCTTACTATGTTAATTATGCACCGAAAATTTAATACATCTAAAATTGTTTCCATTATTACCAATGAAAATATTTAAATAGGGAAGTGTTATCTTTCAGAACAAATGTAAACCATTTTTTCTATTTTTCCTCGGCATAGAATATAATGTGGTATAATATAAATAAGGATGTGATTATATGCGCGTAATTATCACAGCAGGTGGCACAGGCGGACATATATATCCGGCTTTAGCCATTGCCGAAAAAATCAAAGAAAAAGAACCAAATAGTGAGTTTTTATATATTGGAACGCATAATCGAATGGAAAAAGACATTGTTCCCCAAAGAGGTATACCTTTTAAATCCATTGAAATGTATGGTTTTAATAAAAAACAATTACTTAAAAATTTTAAAACGCTTAAATGTCTTTTTAAAAGTTTTAAAGAATGTCAAAAAATAATTAAAGAGTTTAATCCGGACGTGGTAATTGGCATTGGAGGCTATGTGACTGTCCCTGTAATTATTTCGGCTAAAAAAGCTGGTTATAAGACTTTTATTCATGAACAAAATTCTATTCCTGGTAAATCAAACAAGTTTTTAGCTAAATATGCGGATTTGATTGGAGTGTCTTTTGCTTCATCAAAAAAATTTTTACCTAAAGAAAAAACTATTTTAACCGGTAATCCTTGTAGTGAGGGCGCTTTAATGGTTAAACCAATAAGTAAAACTGAACTAGGTTTTCCTGCTAGCAAAAAATTAATTTTAATCGCTATGGGGTCCTTAGGCTCAAATACGATAAATAATGTTTTAATGGAATCTTTAGAAAAATTTAAAGATAAAGATTATTCTATTTTGTATATTGCGGGTAAGAATGTCTATGATACGATTAAAAATGTACCAGTACCCAAAAATGTTAAAATACTTCCATTTTATGAAGGCCTAGCTAAAGTTATGAAAGTATCAGATTTAATGGTCACAAGAGCTGGAGCATCTACTTTAAGTGAGCTTATTTCTTTAAATTTACCATCAATTTTAATACCATCGCCATATGTCGCTAATAATCATCAATATATTAATGCGATGGATTTAGTAAAAGGTAAAGCCGCTTTAATCATCGAAGAAAAAGACTTAAACGGCGATACATTAATTAAAGAAATTGATACTATTATTAATGACGATAAAAAAATTAAGGAATTAAAAACTAATTTGGATAAATTCAAAGTCCATGATAGTGCGACTATTATTTATAACGAATTAAAAAGGTTAGTAAAATGATGGAAAAATTTGGAACCATTTATGAAAATGTCAAACAAAAAGACTATACGACTTATAAATTATCTGGTACAATTAAAAAGGTCATTTATCCTAATAATGTCAAAGATTTAACAAAATTACTTTCTTATTTAAAGCAAAACAACATCAAACATAAAGTTATTGGTAATGGTTCTAATTTGATATTTAAAGATAATTATGATGGTGTGATTATTAAATTAGATAGGCTTAATAAAGTATTAATAAATGGTAATGTAATTGAAGTTGATGCTGGTTATAGCTTATCTAAACTCGCACTTAAAACAGCTAAATTAGGTTTATCTGGCCTAGAATTTGCATCCGGTATTCCAGGAACTATTGGTGGAGCCATTTACATGAATGCCGGTGCCTATAAAAAATGCATGCGCGATATTGTCGAAAGTGTTACTGTTTTAAACGAAAATGGTGAACTTGTCACTTTAAAAAATAAGGATTTAAAATTTGAATATCGCCAAAGTATTTTAAAAAATAGTAATCTAATCTGTTTAAAAGCTACTTTAAAATTAGCTTATGGCAATAAAGAAGAAATATTAAAAAAAATAAAAGATCATCAGTATAAGCGCTTATCTTCACAGCCGCTTGAATATCCTTCAGCAGGTTCCGTCTTTCGAAATCCTGAAGCCATGTTTGCTGGCAAATTGATTGAAGATTTAAATTTAAAAGGCACCCAAATAGGGGATGCAGCTATTAGTGAAAAACATGCGAATTTTATTATTAATAAAGGTAACGCTACTGGTAAAGATGTTATCGAACTAATAAATTTAATTAAAGATAAAGTAAAAAAAGAATACAATATTGAACTTATTTGTGAACAAGAAATTATTGAATAAAAGGTGAAATTATATGGCTAAAAAACGAGTGAAAAAAAGAAAAGTTAAAAGTAAACGAATTGTTATTTTAATTTTTGTAATAATAATTTTTGTATTAGTTATGGGTTATTTATATAATTTAAAAATCAAAACCATAACTGTAAGTGGCAACACTTTATATAGTGAGTGGGAAATCATTAAATTAGCTAAACTAAATAACTATCCTAGTAGTATGCAAAATATGGCGGGGCTTATCGAACACCGCTTAACTAAAGATCCATACATCAAAAAAGCTAAAGTTCACAAAAAATTTCTAACTACAGTGCATATTGAAATTGAAGAAAATTTACCACTTTTCTATTCGGCCATTGATAAAAAAACAGTTTTAATTGATGGCACCAAAACAACCATTAATTTCCCAGTACCAACACTTATTAATTATGTTCCTAATAAAATCTATGAAGATTTTATAAAAGAAATGGCTAATACCAAATATGAAATTATTAAGCGTATTTCCGAAATCAAATATGATCCTAATGAAGTCGATGATGAGAGATTCTTGTTTACGATGACTGATGGTAATTATGCCTATCTTACCTTAAGCAAATTTAATAAAATTAATCATTATGTTGAAATTATTAAGGAATTTAATAATAAAAAGGGAATACTATATTTAGATTCTGGAGAATATTTCAAAGTTATCAATTAAAAAACGAGTTATATAATAGCTCGTTTTTAAGTGTTTCTTACTAGTGACCTGTAACAAAACCGTTTCTTAAATAAAAATCATAATCATCTTTTAGTGTAGCATCAGAATTAATCTTTTTTTGTAAAGTCTTAGCTTTTTTCTTATCATCACGATATTGCTTAATTCTGTTAGCGCTTAAAGGGGCAAAAAGCATTATATTACCTAACCATGGAATGGAAAGTAAAGCATCGCCACCAAAAGCCAAAAGACCAGTAGCGCAAGCACTTGAAACAATGGTCACTTCTGAAAATAGGGCCATACAAAAATCTTGTTTTTGGCTTAAGTAGTATGTTTTATTAAATAAATTAGTTTCACAGTTTTGAACTAAATTGTCAATGTCATAATACAAGTCACGAATTTCGTGATCTAATTCTTCTAATTTATCTTCATCAATTATATTATGTTCAAGATATTGCAGATATAATTTTAATTCATCATTAAGTTTTTCTTGTTTTGCTACAGAGGTCAGTTTAGCAATAAGTTCGGAACATTTTTCATAAAGATGTCTAGCTAATCTACGATATTCAAATTCGGACCTATGCCCATAATATTTTGTTCTAACATCTCTGGAACTTAAAAATTCCTTTAGTTGATATTGAAGTGTTGACTCGGAATCGCATAAACGTTCAAAAATAGTTTCCATATGTAAAACAATTCTATTCGGCAATTTGTCACGGGCATTTTCAATATTAGTGTGAAAACTATTTCTAATTGTGTTGGCATAGGATATTAATTTAAGAGCACGCACATTATCAGGATGATTATTAATGATTTTATAGATCTTTTCTAACTTTAATTTAGTTTGAAGAAATTCTTCAGTAAATACCATATTTGCTTTTTCTATATCTTGCAACGCTATCATTTCTTCATAACTTTTTGGTATTTTTAATGTTTCTTCTTCTAAATCAACAATTAAATTACTAATTTCTTGTTCTTCATCAGCAAAAGAAAATAATTTTGTGACATTTCGCAGTTTTTCTAATTCTTTTTTCCGTTTGGTAATTTCTAGCATAATTTTATTATAAAATTTCTTGTATTCTTTATTACTATTAACATTTAATGTGACCATAAAATTAATATTATTAACAAATACTCTAATGCGCTCAATGTCATCAGCAAGTTTTGGTTGTAGTTCATTTTTGGTAATTTCATCATCGACATAGGTCATAACTTCGTCAATGTCTAAAGGGAGCGTCAAAATTTCGTGTTCGAGTTCGGCTTTTTTTTCATCAATATCTAAAATATAACTATCCAAATCCATTTCATTAGCTTTAAGTTTCATGGTTTCTAGTTTATCAAAATATTCATTGCAGACAGATATCCAGTCATTTATTTCAGCAATATATTGTTTATCATTAATTTCCATATTATATGCCGATAAAATTAATTCATTTTTATAGGATACAAGTTCATCAAATGTCATTAAAGTCTCTTCGATAAGAGTTTTATAAGCATTTTTTTGTGAAACTTTTTTCGCTTTTTCGGAATAATTATTTATTACTTCATCATAATCATTATTATCAGTATCTTCATTAGAGTTTAGATTATTAAGCATTTCATCGTATTTTTTTCTTTTATCTTCATCGCTTAAAATTTCATAAGCTTCAATAATAAGCGTGGTTTTTTCTTCAGCATCATTGCCTTTATATACATCAGGATGATATTGTTTCAATAGTTTGTGATATTGTTTTTTTATTTCATTAAAAGAGGCATCACTACTAACGCCTAATATTTCATAATAATTTTTATTCATTTTACCTGCCACTACCTAATTTTTTAACTTTATCACTGACTGATGGTAGGAGGTGTCTTTCATCAGTAATTGGCTTTGCCCAATCTTCATTAACCATACCATCATCATGCATATCTTCTAAAGCAGCTTCGATGGCACGGAAACAATTAGTATAACCAGTTAAACTGTATTCTACGGCATTACTAGGTTTAACACCAATCATTTCGGCTTCGGCCACAAGGGAACAATCAGCGCCTAAAAAGATAAATTCCCAACCGGCAGATCTTCTTTCATTAACTAATTTCCTTACCGCCTCACGGGAAACACTACTTACGTTATCTCCGCCATCAGTCATAATAACTACTAACGTATTAATGCCATCAGTACCTTCAGTAATTTGAGCTTGTTTAACATATTGTATTTCGTTATATAAAGTATCATATAAAGCTGTACTTCCGCCGGCAATATAATTAAATTTTTTAACTTTGTCTAACGAAAAACGATCATGCACTTTCATCGCTATCGCATCAAAAAGAACTGTAGTTATTATATCGTTATAACCAGCCTTTCTTTCTTTTCGGATAAGCTTCATAAATTCATGAGCTGTAATATTTTCTAAACCATAACAAGAACCACTTTTATCAAAGATAAATAATATTTCGGTTGTTTTACTTTTTAACGCTAACTCATGAGCTATATCATCAATATTTTTAGCTTGTATAGCTTTAATTTTTTCTTCGTCATTATTTTCCATAATTGATGCTTTTAATTTTTGAAGTTGACTTTTCCTCGTTTGAATACTAGTTTCTCTTTTTGCTAGGCCTTTTTCTTTTGCTTTTTTTATATCATCGATTGATAATCCCATTATAATCATCCCTTTCAAAAACAGTAGTTATTGTAACATACGCTTATGGACAATGTCAATTAAAGAGCTAGAAAAAACGAGCTATTTATATAACTCGTTTTTAAGGGTTTCAATATTTTCAGTCATCAAATCAAAATAATTTAAATTGGCATTGCGCTGCGCATCAGTAATATTAGAAAGCATATGCCATTCTAAAGTTTTTGCTCCAGTTTCTGCCATAAGATTTTTTACCGTATCATTGACATCTTGATTTTCCTTGATGAAAATATAACTTGAAACTTCATTAATTAATAAATTTTTAACTTCACTAATTGTTTTATTAGTAACAGTGTCAGGGTCTAATGAATAAACAGTTAAACCATATTTTTCTAAAAATTTAAAAACATCATCAGAAACAATAATTGTTTTTACATTAGAATTACTAACAGTTTGTTTTATTTTGGCATCTAAATTAGAAGTTTCGACTTTTAATTTTTCATAATTTTCTTTGATATCATTATTTAAATAATAATTATTAATATATTCTTCAAAGCCGGCTTTAACATTTTGAGCCATCATTAATAAATTAGAAGGGTCAAGCCATAAATCTTCAACACCATTGGTATATTCCATCGATAAAGTAGTATCGATAATTTTTAGATTTTTATTTTTTTCGCGCATCTTTTCGATATAATCTTTTTCATTACTAAGGCCATTATAAATATATAAATCAGTTTTACTATAATCTTTTATTTGTTTTTTCGTAAGTTTGTAATTAGTAATATCGATTCCATTAGGATAAATACTATGAATAGTACTATGGTCTCCATATAAACGCTTGGTAATAAATTCAATAGGGTAGCTAGTTGTATAAATATCGATGTTTTCCATTGTATCACGTTTAATTTCACAACCTGAAAGGGTCATTAAAATAACTATTACCCCTAAAATATTAATTATTCTTTTCAACATCTTCATCCTCCTTAATAACTGGATCATAACCATGGGTTCCCCAAGGGTTACATTTTAAAATTCTTTTAAACGCCATTTTGCCGCCTTTAAAGCTTCCATAAGTTTCAATAGCTTCAATGGCATATTCTGAACAAGTTGGCGTATGTCTACAAGCTCCATGCCAAGGTCCAGGAATATATTGATATAACTTTATTAATCCGATTAATATTTTTTTCATCATTATTCATTATACAAGAAATTAACATAAAAGTAAAATAAAATAAGCTTCTTATTTAATATCTTCTAAAAAAACAAATATTGTGATATAATTTATTAGGAGTGATTGAAATGGAGCTACTTAAAAAACTTAATATTAAACCAAATAATATTTCATTATATGAAACTGCTTTTTCACATACTTCTTACGCTAATGAAAATAATTCATCAAGTTATGAACGTTTAGAATTTCTAGGCGATGCGGTTTTAGAATTATTAATGAGTGATTATTTATATAAAACTAAAAACATTAGTGAAGGGGATATGACTAAAATGCGTGCTCATTATGTCTGTGAAACGGCTCTTTATGAATATTCTAATAAATTAGGTTTAAATGAATATTTAAAACTAGGTAAAGGAGAATCTGAAAGTGGAGGAAAATACCGAAAAGCGATTGTTTCCGATATTTTCGAATCATTTTTAGGCGCTATTTACCTCGATCAGGGCATTGAAGTAGCTAAAAAGTTTTTCAATGACAATGTAGTTCCATTTATCAAAAATCACCAAATAGATTTCTTTGATGATTACAAATCAGCCCTTCAAGAATTTGTACAGACAGATAAAAGAAGTTTAGAATATCGTTTAATAAACGAAAGCGGTCCAGCGCATAACAAAGAATTTACTGTTGAAGTTTTTGTAGGTGGCATCAGTTATGGTAAAGGAATCGCACATTCAAAAAAAGCAGCTGAACAAATGGCTGCCAAAGACGCTTTAAAAAAAGCACAGAAAGGATGATTTAAATGGGAAGAGCTTATGAAGTAAGAAAGGCTAGTATTCAAAAAACTGGAGCCGCTAAAGCTAAATTATATTCAATGTACGCTAGAGAAATATATCAAGCCGCAAAAACTGGCGGAATCGAATTTGAAAGCAATAGTGCTTTAAAAAGATTAGTTGAAAAAGCTAAAAAAGAACAAGTTCCTAGCGATATTATCAATAGGGCTATCGATAAAGTAAATAGTGGAGCTGATGAAACATACACAAGCGCTAGTTATGAATTATTTGGACCTTCAGGTTCAACTTTAATTGTTGCTTGTCTAACTGATAATGTTAATCGTAGTGTCAGCAGTATAAGAGCGGCCGTTAATAAATGCCACGTTAAATTAGGGGCACAAGGTAGTGTAAGTTATATGTATGACCATTTATGTGTAGTTAGTTTTAAAGGTTTAGATGAAGAACAAACTCTTGAAGCCTTAATCGAAGCTGGTGTTGACGTTCAAGATATCGAAATCGATAATGGCGAAACCGTTATTTATGGTGCTCCTAGTGATTTATTCAACATTAAAGATGCAATTACTAGTAAACTTAAAGATGTTACTTTCGATATCGATGAAATTACCTATATCGCTAAAGATAAAGTAACTTTAACTGGCGATGATTTAACTACATTTAATAAACTTATAACAATGTTAGATGAAATTGAAGATGTTCAGCACATCTACCACAATGTCAATCTTTAATCAGCCTTTACGAAGGCTAATTTTTTTGATAAAATTTAATTGGTGATAATATGCTCTATAGTTCCCTAGATAATAAAAAAATAAAAGATTTAAAAAAATTAAATCAAAAAAAATATCGTGACCAAACCGGACTATTTTTAATTGAAGGCAAACATTTAATTGAAGAAGCTTTAAAAACTGGCTTTTTAAAAGAAGTATTACTTTTACAAAATGAAAAGTTAGAAGTTAATGTTCCTATAAATTACATGACGCCTAATGTCGAAAAGTATCTTTCTAGTTTAGAGGCGCCAACCAATATGATAGGAATATGCGCCAAAAAAGAAACCACAAAATATGGTAATAAAATTCTCATTTTAGATGAAATTCAAGATCCCGGAAATTTAGGAACTATTATTCGAAGTGCGGTAGCTTTTAATATTGACACAATTATTTTAAGTGAAAAATGCGCGGACGTATATAGCCCTAAAGTTTTAAGAGCTAGTCAAGGAATGATCTTTAATATTGATATTATAATAACTAAGTTAGAAGAAATTATTCCTAAATTAAAAGAAAGTAATATTCCAATTTTAGGAACTAAAGTAACTAATGGAAATGAAATAAAAAGTCTTGAAAAAATGCAAAAGTTTGCTATAATAATGGGCAATGAGGGAAATGGAGTTAAAAACCATCTTTTTGATTTATGTGATGAATATATTTACATTAAAATGAATAACTCTTGTGAAAGTTTAAATGTGGCCGTTGCTACTAGTATTATTTTATATGAATTAGATAGGTAGGTGAGAATATGATATTACTTGGGAAACTAGTAAATACTCACGGTATTAAAGGCGAAGTTAGAATTATCTCTGATTTCAAATATAAAAATACAGTATTTCAAAAAGGTAATCATTTATATATTGGCGATGATATTCTCACTATTAATACTTACCGAACTCATAAAAACTATGATATGGTTACCTTTGATAACATAAATGATATTAATGACGTTTTAAAATATAAAGGTAAAAATGTTTATATCGATAGAAACGAATTCACTTTTGAAGGGCCTTTAAATGAAGATTTAATTGGTCTTCCAGTATATGAAGATGATAAACTATTAGGAAACTTAAAAGAAATTAGGAAAAATGGTAATCAAGAATTATTAGTTTTAGAAGATGGAACCATGATTCCCAAAGTTCCAGAATTTATAAAAGCAGTAAATGACCAAATACATGTTAAATTAATTAAAGGATTAAAAGATGAAAATTGACATTTTAACCATATTTCCTAATATGTTTACTGGTTTTTTATCCGAATCGATTATTAAAAGAGCTATTCAAGAAAAATATGTTGACATTCAAATCCACGATATTCGAAAATACAGCAAAGATAAACATAAAAAAGTCGATGATTATGGCTTTGGTGGCGGTAAAGGAATGGTCCTTATGCCAGAGCCTATTTTTGATGCCGTTAATGATCTTAAAACCAAAGATAGCAAAGTTATTTTAATGACTCCTCAAGGCGTACCTTATAAACAAGCTAAAGCTTATGAGCTAGCCAAAGAAAAACATTTAATCATCATTTGCGGACATTATGAAGGTTTTGATGAACGTATTCGGACATTAGCCGATATGGAAATAAGTATTGGTGACTATGTTCTAACTGGAGGGGAACTAGCCAGTATGGTTATTACCGACAGTGTAGTTCGTTTAATAAATGGGGTGATTGAAGAAGAATCCCATGTTAAAGACTCTTTTAATAATAATCTTTTAGATTATCCAGTATATACCAAACCAACAGAATTTAGAGGTATGAAAGTACCAGAGGTTTTACTTTCTGGACATCATGCGAATATTGAGAAATTCAGAACTGAAGAAAGTATAAAAAGGACAAAAGAACGTAGACCAGATTTATTAGAAAAGAGATGATTTTTATGAAACGTTATATTTGTGAGAAAGAGAATAATGATAGGATATCTTGTTATTTAGATTTTAATCAAATTGACGGTTTCAAAGTGAGACCTAGAAATAGGGTAAAATATGAAGGTATTGAAGTAAGTGTCCTTACTGTTACTAATCCTCATCTTATTAATAATGTTTTAAAAAGAAAAACCAAAAGAAAATTAAATGCTTATTTGGAATTTCTAATAGAGTCAGTGGAAGATGATGATACGACTAGTGGAGATTTAGCTTTAATTTTAGCTGATGCGGCAAAATATAAAGCCATTATTATAAATAAATATTCAAAATTTTTAGATATGAATTATGTCAAGGAATTACTTCTTAGAGTTAATTTTATTGAAGAAGAGTTAAAACTAAGAATTCACGAATATAACAATGGTTTTAATGTATCTTTTGGCAAAGGAAGATAATTAT
>CANRBD010000017.1 GCA_947628765.1 uncultured Bacilli bacterium | reverse complement strand
ATTTTTTTCAGTTCCATCGATACTATAATAATGTGTATAGGCCTCTCCTTCAATGTTTGGATAAATTATTTTGACCTTTTTGGTTTGTGACCAAACGTCATTTGATGGTGTCGTAATTATTTTAATAGCTTCGGTATTATCGTTTTTGTTACATTTATTAACTTCACTTTCGCCTTCTCTTATTTTATAAGATTTTACTTTGTTATTTGTAACTCTAACTTCTATTGATGTATTATCAAGGTCATAATTGCCAGTGCTGACAATTTTTTTAACTGGATCCACCAATTTTCCATCATTTACTAATTCACGAAGCGATATACAATATATGTCACCTGAATTTTCTGGATACTGATCTGGATCATCATCTATTAGCTGATTTGCTGCATCATATATAATATTTTGTTGGGCTTCATTTACATCGCCTTCTCTATTTTGAACTCCATTAATGATTAATGGCACCATTATTAACAAAAGTAAACTAATAATGACTACTACCCCTAATAATTCAGCTAATGTGAATCCTTTATTTTTCATACTCTCAATCCCACCTTATTTTACTAATACTAGTATACATGTTTATGTCAGAAATTGCAATATTTTTACAGCATAAATTCAAATTTAAGTTCAGTGATATTATAAAATAATGAATTTGACTTATCTCTTTTTATTTGCTAGAATAGTGGCTGTTTTGATTTAAAAAGAGGTGATATTATGAAACCAAAATGTGCCCTAATTTATAATGAAAACGCTTCTGGTTTTAATAAACAGAACTTTTTAAAAATTATTAAATCTATATATAACTCTGGTTTTAATATAACTACTATCGAAAGTGAATATCCTGAATTTATCATTGACCATATTGAAGAATATAATAATAAATACAACGTCCTTTTAACCATGGGTGGAGATGGTACTGTTAGCAATGCATATGAAGCCTTTCATAGATTACAAGGTAAGCAAAAAGCTTTATATGGTCACATTCCAAGTGGAACAACTAATGACATGGGTGAAAACACATATGTTCCTAGATATAATGCCCCTAAAGCTACCAAAATGTTATTACAAGGAAAAGTTGAAGACCGCGATATTGTTGCTATAAATAATCACGCTATTGCTTATGTGGGAGCAGGCGGAATACTAGCGCCTTGTACATATTTAATTGATAAAAGTGATGCTAAAAAAGATATTGGCACTCTCAGTTATATTAGATATGGACTTAAAGCTTTCTTCGAGGATGATAAACTATATAAAAGTATAGTTAATGATCCTTACCAAGTAACCATTGAAATGAATGGGCAAAAATTTGATGATAAAATTATCTTTTTTGCAGTGGTAAATGGAAAATCATTTGGTCATTTACGCATAAATCCAAAAGCTAATTTATCAAATGGAAAATTCGATGTACTGCTCATTCACAACACTAAGGAATTACTCTTTAATTTAATTACAAGTCCTTTTTCTATAAATGGTATTGTGGGATCAAAAAAAATTGCTTATAGTACAGATCATTTAAAAATTACCTTTAATAATCGTGTGCCTTACTATCCAATTAACTGTGATGGTGATGGACATAATTTAATGGAAAACACTAATATTTTTGAAGCCAAAACTCACGGTAAAATAAAACAACTTGTAGGGAGATAAAAGTTTTAAAACTTTTATCTTTTTTATAATATGAAAAAAACAAGCTATTGCTTGTTACGATTCCAATAATAATCAATAATAGAAGTTACAATAATTAAATAACTAAGTGAGAGTGTAAAGCCACCAATTATATCAGTACAATAATGTACTCCCAAGTAAATACGACTAATACCAATTAAAATAATTAATGTTACCATGATAACCGTTAAAAATATTTTTTTATTTTTATCTATTTGAGTTTGCCATATTAGATAAATAAGTAATCCATAAAAAGCCATGGCAATCATCGCATGAGCTGATGGGAAACTATAGCCGGTTTCTTCGACAAGCATCCATTCAAATGGTCTTGGTCTTGAAAAGATATATTTTAAAGCGGTATTGATTAAGAAAATTAAGCCTAAACTGCCTAAAGATAACCAAGCATATTTTTTATTTTTAAACATTACAAATAAAGAAAGTGAAATAATTATTATCACGATGGGACTAGCAAAAGAAGTTATAAATGTAAAGAAGAAAGTCCAAAAAGATGATTTAATACTAATAATACTGTGATAAATAGTCGTATCAAAATTAATTAAAGACGCTGATAATAATTCGTGAGCAATAATTGCAAAGATGAAAAGTAAAATTCCAAGAATTACCCACTTGCCATATTTTTTTATAAACTGAATCATCAAATCACCCTATCTATTCTTAAATTATTTTTTAGTTGGTTTGAGTTGTACCGGTTTCTTTTTAATATGTCTTCCGATAACTTCTGAAACATCACTTACAGTTACAAAAGATGAAGCATCGGCATTTTTAATAATCTCTCTTAGTTCAGGAAGTTCTACCCTTGTAATAACCGTATAAATGATTTTTTTAGAAGATTGTGATACAGCCCCAAAACCTTCTAACATAGTCACAGTCCTACCTAATTGACGAAAGATTTCTCTTGAAATATCTTCCTCTTTATCCGTAATAATATATACTGCTTTAGCTTGATCCATTCCCTCAGAGACAATGTCAATAATTTTAAAGGTGACAAAATAAGTAAGTAAAGAATATAAAGCCCTATCCGGTCCAAAGACAAAGATGGCTGTACCATAAATAAAGATATTGATAATTAAAATAACTTGACCTACTGAAATAGTAGATTTACGACTTAATAAAATAGCTACAATTTCTGTTCCATCTAAATAACCACCGAATTTAATAACTAAGCCAACACCTACGCCTAATAAAAGTCCACCATAAATAAACGCAAGTAAAATATCGTCAGTAACAGTTGGAACATAACGGAATACTTCAAGTAAGGTAGTAAAAACAAGCATGCCATAAATACCTTTTAAGAAAAATTTCTTGCCTAAAAGTTTAAAGCCCATTATTAAAAAAGGAATATTTAAGATGATGATAAATAAGCTTAGTGACCCTCCAAAGACTGTATTTAAAATAATTGAAATTCCGGTTACACCACCATCAATGATTGAATTTGGAATTAAAAATATTTCTAAAGCGGCAGCCGCCATCGTAGCCCCGATAGCAATAAATATTAGTGATGGTATCTGCCCAATGATTTTACTTAATTGTGATTTTTGTTTCATATCCTACCTCCATTTTAATTATACCGAATATTCTTATTTTTTTCTACTAAATAAAAGAAAAAAAGCCAAATTGGCTTAATTTCCATTTAAAACCTTTAACATAAGTTGTTTATTTTCTTTTAATCTTTTTTCTTTGGGATTCATATCTATGGCTATATCAATATAATAAATAGCTTCGGCTATTTTGCCTAAATTATATTCACAAATAGAGAGTAAATCATAAATCGTACTATCATAACAAAATGGTTCATTGATATAATTTTTATATCTTTGATTAATGTTTAAAGCTATAAGTAAATCTTTTTCGGCTCCTTTATAGTTTTGATTATCAACTTCCAGCATAGCACTTTCAACATATGGTTCTCTTAAATATGGTGTTTCATTTTTGGCTTTATTAAGCCACAGTCTAGCTTCTTCTACTCTATTTAAAGCTCTATAAGATCTAGCAATAAACCTCATTGAAGCTGAGCGCTCATCTTTCCATGTAGCTTTTTTTAAACTAAGATGTTTAATTAATGTATCTATTGCTTGATTATATTTTTTATAATACATGTATTCTCTGCCTAAATAATGCATATTACGGTCATCTTCAGGATCTTCTTTAACTGAAAGTTCTAAAAGATGCATATATGACTTTCGCGATTTATTAGAATCAGGGTAATGATTCACCGTTATTTCGTCAGTGGTAACAAATTTTTCTTCACCATCATATTTCAACACTTCATGAACCGGATGAGTCCATTTATAGCCATCTCTTTTATGAATTTTTTCGATGTAAAAGTTGACAGCCGGTTTACCATATTTATCAAAACTCCAATTATAATTATACCTTAATCTTGTCGTATCTTTGTGCCAAATCTTTTCTAATATTTTTCGCCAGCCAGGAACTAATACTTCATCTAAATCTAGGCAAACACATATATCGGCATCTTTTGGTACTAATTTTAATGATTCATTACGAGCTGTATCAAAACGCCATGGTTCAATTATTTTTTCTTTTACTTTGGCACCTTTTTGTTTTAGTTTTTGGACTGTTTTATCGGTAGAACCTGTATCTAATACATAAACAGCATCAGCTTCTTTAACAGAATCCATAAAACGATTTACAAATTTTTCTTCATTTTTTGAAATAGCATATACATATACTTTCATTTTTTATTCCTTTTATTCAGCCGCTGTTGGCAAAACTAAGTTTAGATAAAAGTCAGGAGCTGTTCCAGTGATTGACGCTGAAGCTTCACCAGTAGTAACTGTTCCTATTTGTAAAGTTGGGGTTGGACCGGCAGGGCCTTGGGCACCAGGAGTACCTTGCTCACCTTGAGCACCAGTTGCTCCTCTTGGAATACTTAAATTAAGGGTAAAATTAGGGGCTGTTCCTGTGATTGTAGCTGACGCTTCATCTTCAGGATCAACAGTAGTTATGGTACCTATTTCTAATTCTGGAGTTGCTCCCGTAGCTCCTGTTTCACCAGTTGGACCTTGTTCACCAGTTGGGCCGGTTGGACCTTGTTCGCCAGTTGGACCTGTTGGACCGGTTGCACCAGTTGGACCTGTTGGACCGGTTGCACCTTGTGGAATAGAAAAGTTCAAAATAGCATTTTCAGCTGTTCCTCCATTAGTAACTGTTGTCGCTGTTCCTGGAGCTGTCGTAGTAGTGGTTCCTACCGTTATGGTAGCTGGACCAGCAGGACCAGTGGGACCAGTAGGCCCAGGAACAGGATAACCTTGTGGACATTTTTTAGCTGCATTTATTTTACACATTGCACGTTCATAATTGTTCATTATTTTCTCTCCTTTCATATTATTCTATGAACGGGTTTTAAAATGAATAAGGAACTTAACATACAAACACTTAAAAAAGAATGATTTTTTTGTAATCATTCTTTTTTTATTTTGAAAATTATATCTATAGCGTTAAAGTTTCGACACTACCATCAATACTAACATTTGATAAAGATAGGTCTTCAACATCGCCATCGACATTAAGATCTAAGTTATCTTGACTATTATCTACGTTATCTGATAAATTCGTATCATCATTAGAATTCTCATTACTGTCATCTTCATCAGTTGTTTCATTAGGTATGATATCATCATTTTCTAATTTACCTTTTGATTCTAAATCGATTTCTTCATCGTCGTTTTTCTTAGCTTTTTGCTCTGGATTATCACCAACTTTTTCATCAGCATCCGTAATACCAATAGCTACAGGAGATTCAGCTTGAGCTTTTTTAAGTTCCTCAATAACGCCTCTTAAATCATTAATATCTTGATTTATGCTATCTGAAAAAATATCATTAGTAAAATCATTAGTTATATATTTAAGAGTATAGTAAATTTCTTGTCTAACTTTAGTACTATTTGGATAACCTCTATCTTCACCAAGACCAACTCGGCACCAATAATAATCTAAACAACTTTGTTCTTTTTCTTTATTTGGACCAACTCTATTATCGACCTTTTCTTTCATGTCTTTCGCATCTTTGACTAAAGCCTCATAGAATTTTTTAACATATTCTTTGACATTTATTTTAGTATTAAGATGTTTAATATCTTTAGCTACCTGTGCAAATCTAGCATGCTTATAGGCATCGACATTATCATAGTTAGTAATTGCTTTAATGGTCGTATTATCTGTTTTATAATTTTTAACCGTTTGACCGTTTAATTGATATTCAGGAATACTGTCGATATTACTATAGTATTTAATATAACCTTCATCATAGCCAGCATAACCAAGCATTTCATAAGCAAGCCACTTCAAAGCATATGAATCAGGTCTACCATCAGGGTTATTAGGTTGATACCAGTGGACAGTATTAAGTCCTTCACCGCCATAGCTATTATCACCTCTTGAAGAATATTCATATACTCCTGGATAAAGCATAATCTGTTCGTTAATTAAGTCATCAATTGAATTTAACTTTATTTTACTCCATTCATCAGCTGTTCTTTGACGATATCCACTTCTTAGGCGTTCACGGTATTTAGCTACATTCTCACCATTTTTATCTGGATATTCTACTTGAATACCAACGATTGCTTTTTCTTCATCAGTTAACTCTAAGAAAGCTTGAGCTTCTAAATAATCCATTACATAAATAGTTTTGAATACTTTAGAATAGAAATCTTTAATTTTAGCCGGTGAATTTATACGTTCTGGAGTCCAACTTGATCCAATTTTATTAATCCCATCAATACTGTTATTATCATAAGTACCTTTATCAAATTTTACTGATAAATTCATAACTATATCATTTTGACCGAATGATTGCATTAAGTTACTATCGGCATAGTCTTCTCCACCAGCGTCAAATCTTCGTCCATTATCTTTTAAGAATAATCTAGCATCGATATTATGAGCAGATTCATGTGACCAAGTATGATAAGTATATTCTTGAATTCCAGTACCAGGATTAACCGTACCAACTAATTCAGGATCGATATTACCATCCATCATACCTTCGGCACTCCACTCAATACGGTCACCATAAGCTACAGCTGCATTACCATCACTTGTTTGCCAATGACCAATAACTTCATTAAAGTTTTTATGGAATGGTTCTTCAGTTATATATCTTTGTTGATAAACATAAGATCCATTTTCATCATAAGCATATCTTTTATCATGATGCCATGTATGAATATTGTTAAAGTATTTCGCATCACCTAATATCTTATACGCACTATCAAAGTAAGTTACCATTCTATCGGCATAGCTCTTAACCCTTTTTTCAAATATTGTACGTTGTTTTGGATCATTAGGATTATCCATATAACTTCTTTGAGCTCCAATTACATATTGTACTGGAGTTGAAATAATATAAGCCGCATCTTTAGGAAGTGTTAAAATTGGTAAAACATACTCACGAATACGATTAGGATAGTTTTTATCATCATGGCTAAAGTGATCCCATAAAGTGTATTGAACTTCATTTCGAACATTACCACTTGTATCTTTAACTGGGATTTCGACTAAATAACCCTTAAATTGGTTTCTAGTCCACCTATTCATATCCGTTTCATCGGTAAATTCAGTTACCATATATTCTAATAAATCAGAAATATTAGTTAGCTTAGTATAACCACTTAAAATACCATTATATTTAGAACCTGTAGCACCAGTATTGAAATTATTACCATCTTTTAAGAATAAATTCGTAATAGCTTCAGGAGTTAGACTTTTATCAAAGCCTTCCATATTAAATAACATAAAGTCATATAATTTCATACCGCCGATATTTACATCATAAAAACGTCTAAAATAGTTATACATATATAGGACTTTTTCGATTTTTTTATCTTTTTTAACCGCTTTTTCAATATAGTTATTAAGTGCTTCATCGTCTGTCGTATTTGCATAGTTACTATTAGATAAGAATTTTAAGACAAATTCTTTTAATTCTTTACTAGTAGTTTCATTATAGAAATCACGGTATATCCTACTATCTTCAGTTGGTGTTAGCGTATCTAAATTATCGGTATAATTTAAGTTACTTAAATAATTAGTTAAATTATTTACAGCTTGTGAATTTGCATTTATTAAATAATGGTCATAATTGTAATCTAATTTTAATTTAGGAATACGGTAACTTACAACCATATCATAAGTTTTATCATATTTAACATCATAAGTTACTTTAGTTTTGTCTTTAAATACTATTTTAATTTTAGTAATTGCTCGTGGGTTATCAGTAGTTAAATAAGTAACGATATTATCATTTGCATCAACTGGTAAAATATGGGCAATTTCTTTTGTTTGTAAATCAGAATCAGCAATACCATTAGCAATGCTTCTGGCTTTTGGCGAAGCTACATTAACGTTTTCAGCAAGATCAATTATTTTATCTATTGCATAGAAAGGCATTAATTTCATTAAGTTATTATATAAAACTACTTTGTTTTCATCAAAACCATCATGATCTTCAGCTTTGATATCTGTGGTTTTTTCCATTTGTAAAGTTGGCGTATTATCATAAGAAACATTATCTAAACGCCATACATCTTCATCAAAACCAAGCTGCTTAGTAAATAATTCTTTATTTACTTGTTCTTTAGTTATATAAGTTAGCCCTTGAGTATCATTTTCTTTGGCAGAATCTACGATTTGATAGTTACCTAGTAATGATCCACCACCAGCAAATTTTTCTCCACCAGTAACTAAACTTAAATTATCGATATAAGTTCCGCCACCAGTAGTGAAATTAAATGTTGTATGATAAGTGAAATCGCCACTTACCTTACCTTTGACATAATTATTTTCTAATGTGGCTTTTGAAGCATTTCCAACAATACCACCATTATAGTTCCAACTACCATTTATTTGACCAATAGCGTAACTATTTTTTATCGTAGAATTATTAAGGGCTCCTACTAATAAACCATTTTGTTGTCTATCCCCAACATTTAATGTCACATTAGTTGCGCGGCACATTTCTATTACTGTGTTATTAGAAATAGCACCAATTAAGCCGCCGTTTTTTCCGTCGGCGCCGGATGTTCTTACTACATTATTTACTAGTACTCCTTTTATTTTTGAACTAGATGCTTCTCTGGCAAGACTACCACCTGAGGTATTGCCTAATGTTATATTTTCGAGATATAAATTATTAATCTCAGCACCCTTTAACGTATCAAATAAAGGTCTCGTTAAATTTTTAATTGTATAGCCATTACCATTTAGCTTACCAGCAAATGTTTGAACATAATAATTAGTAGATAAATCACTTTCAATACTGCTAGCATCGTAATTATGCGTTAATGTGACTTCATCTTTAGTCTTTAAATCTTCAATTAGTTTTTTAAAAGCGACATCTGGATGGGTTTCATTGCTAGCAACATTATTGACGAGTTCTCCAAAGTCAATTCTTAAATCATTAGATTCATCATCATCTTTAGTTAAAGATTTAGCGTCTAAAACTAAGATTAAATGACCATTTTCTTCTTTAACACTTTTGATTTTAGTTCTAATACTTGGCATATTTTCCATGTTGATTTCGACAAAATAATTTTCTTTATTATTTTCAAGTGTATATTTATATATTTCATCGACAATAGTTGTTTGTACTTCGCCATCAATTTCATCAGTTTTATATAAACTAATATCGATAATATCTTTAAGTTCAATGTTGTTTTGATCTAAAGAAATAATTTCATCTAAGAGAATAACATTACTATAGTAATTAGAATCTCCCTCGGTTTTATCTAAATCATAATTAGCTGTTAAAGTAATATAATAGCGAGCTTTCTTCTCATCATGTTTAAAAGTGATTTTATCGCCATCATAAGGTTTATTATATACCTCTTTACCATCTTCATCGGTTATTTTAACTGTGGCTTTACCAATGATTGCTTCATCTGAATCTTTTAAATCAATAGTAGCCTCAATTTCATCTTTAATTTCATATTTAAAATCGGTAATCTGTGGCTTATCTTTTAAAACTTCAAAATTTAAGGTACATGGTTCTTCTAAAGTTATTTTTTTACCATTGTTTAAAATGATATCCGTTATTTGTAATTTTTCTTTACCAGCTGCATGATAGCCATCGTGAATAATTTCATAACCATTTTCAGTTTTAATTAAAGTATATTCTTTATCGTTAATAATTACTCGCTCTGGCTCAGCTTGTAAAGTCTCAGAAATGCCTTCAATATTAAAGTTTAGTTTAATATCTTCGTTCTTTTCAAAATAATTATTACCTTTTTCACTAGTTATTTTAGGATTAGTAATTTGAACATTTTTATAAGTGTTTTCATCAAATAATCCATATTTAACACTGTGAATCATCTGGTCTTCATATTCATTGTCATCTTTACCCATTTCTTTATTAAGTTTATCAGTATCTAAATCATAATCAGCTTTAAATACTAAATCAAATATTTGACCTTTTTCAACATCTTTAAATGTTACCTTATTATGGCCTCTTGTAAGCTCATGAGAATCACCATTTAATTCAACTGTGCCTTTTTTTAGACTTTCATCACCATCAGTAGCGGCTTCATCTAACTTGACATCAAATTCAAAAGTAACCTCGCCTTTGTCATAATCTTCATCGGTTGTAATTAAATTTTCAATTTTAGGCGCATCTTTTAAAACTTCAAGCTTCATTGTTTTGTCTGATAAAGTATAAAAATCGGTACTATTAAAGAAGTAACTATTTAATTCAAGTTGAACTCTACTAGCAGTTACATCGAAAACACCTGATTTACTCGGAGCCGTGATACCAATTTTAGCACGAGATGTTTTACCATCAACACAAAGAGGATCTTTCTTAACATCACAACTTTCACCATTAGCAACGTAATTTAAGCCATTAGCCGTAAAACCAGCAATTCGTGAATATTTGAGGCCTGTTTTATTAAATTTTTTATTTAAATAATCATGAATACTATCACCGATGTAAACATAATAACTAATTTCAAAATTCTTTTGACCTTTAGTAAGATATCTTACCTCTTTTTGGTCAGTGCCAATTTTGGTGCTTAATACTTTTTTGATATAAAGTTCATCATCTGGTCTAGTTTTAATTGTGTTTTCACCAATATTAGTACTAGTATATTTAAATTTATCCCCTAAAGCATAATCAGCTAAGAATTTAACAGTATAATTACCATCTGTTGTGTTATTATATGATAAAGTTACATTGGGATTAGAACTCATAAATTCTTCTTTAGTAATTTCTTTACTAGTAATTATCTTACCAGTAGAATCTACTAAGACTGCTTCTAATTTTTGGATTGATAAATCTTTATTATTAACAGTAAAATGCGCGGTAATAGTTTTATCGCTATGATTATCTTTAAGATTTATATTAGTGACTGTTGGTGCATCTTTTAAAACATAATAAGTTAATGTATTAGCTTGATAATCTTTTTCATTTTCAAAGGTTTTAAAATTGTTTAAAGACACACTTTCTAAATTGACAGTATATTTCCCTGTTTTATCTGTATTCACGTCGGATAATTCAACTTCATAATTATTGCCATCTATTTTTAGCATTGGATATTCTTTGGTATTTAAAATTGCCTTTTCGACAGCAAAGTTACCAATATTTGTACTAGTAAATGAAACTATAGGTTTTTCACCTTTTTTAAGGGTATCGGTAATTGATACGTTAGTTAAAGTAAAATCATAATCCGCGCCTAAAAAGACAAAACTATGGTTGAAAATAACATCGTCTTCATATGAGTTTAAACCATTATCTAAGTCATTATCAAGATCATAAGAGCCTTTTACCTCAAGGTGATAACTATTATCAGGTTTAAATTCATAATCGATTTTAGTAATTTTATTAACAATTACTTCGATATCTTTAACGACCGCTTTTTCCCCTTCATAAAGTGTAGCTGTAGTTTCACTATCGTCAGTTAAAGCTTTATCATCATCTAAAAGTTCAAAACTTAATTCTTTTTTCTTTTCATCTAAATGGACATATTCCACCATTGGTTTTGATTTTAAAACATATCTAGTAAATTTCAAATTAACCTTAATCTCTTTACCATTACTTAAAGAAACATGTGTAATAGTAAAGTTTTGGGTGCCATAAGTATTAGAAGTATTTACTTTAACGGAATAAACACCATTATTTAAAGTAACTGGATAGTATTTACCATCAATTTTAACTTGTTTGATTGTAACCCCTTTAGGCGAAATATCTGCGGTAAACCTAAGCGTTATGCCACCTTTTTCTACATAGTAGTCATTATCGACATTATTTCCTACTGAAACTCTAGTTGGCACTTCAGGTTTTGGTTTATTTGCTCCAGAGCCATTTGAACTAGAATTACCACTTGAAGTACCTACTGGATGTAATTTAACTTTAGAGTTCTTTTTTACATGTTTTACTAAACCACCGGCATCATTAATATCAATAATACCGTCGCCATTAACATCCAAAGTCCCAATGTTTTCACTTTCATTATCGACTTGAATTAGATAATCAATAATGTCTTTCACATCATCATAGTCTTTAGTCCCATCTTTATTGACATCTTGCTTATTATTATTAAAACCAAATAAAAGCGAAACTATGAAGATTAAAACTAATTCAAAGGCTAGTAAACCATAAAATGGAGCCTTTTTATCACGATGTTTTACATACATATAGATAATTACAAGCAATAAAATAAATATTTCAATGAATAATGTAATTAAAATTGGTGTAGTAGCTAAAACAGTTGTCTTTTGTTCTTTATCTTCTTTAATTTTATTTTCTTTATACGTTGGCACCGCTTCATCCGCTTTAGCATCGCGAGTTACATATACTTTAGTAGAAACTTTAGGAAAAATTATTTCCGTATTACCATTAGAGGCCGTAATGTTGGTTAAAGCAATATTTGTGTTACCTACATTAGCATTTTTCTTAACTTTTAAACGCACACTAAATAATTCATCAGTTGTTTTGCCTGATTTATTAATAATTCCAAATTTATTGTTTTTAGTGTTATAGGTAATATCTAAAGATTCATTATCAATAGTAAAATTAGTATCATCTATTTTTTGGAAAACATTTTTATCGTATTTTAAAGTAGCCATAAAAGCATAAGTGTCCATATCACTTGGCAACATAGCTTTTACGGTGATTTCATCCCCGGCTTCTAAATCTTTTTTATCCACGTCTAGTGTTAATCCATCAGCTGCTTTAACGCTGAATGGAAGTAATATGATTGCAAAAAGCATTACAATAAAATATTTAATTTTTGAATGCGTCATTTTAACAGCTCCTTTCAAATATATTTCACAATATATAATATATAAATTTAACGTGTATTATTTTATTATATTATCGCAAATTTTGCAACAATTTTCTACATTTTTTTAATAATTTACTAAAAAAAATGTAATTATACTGATTATTATCAATATCAGTATAAAATATGCAGCTAATTTAAAAGAATGTAGTTCTTTTACTGAAAAGTAAAAACTACCGAATAAATCGGTAGTTAATCAATTTTTATATCGCCTAAAAAATCATCAATAGTCATCATTCGTTCATCGACTTTATCTAAAGAAACATCAAGTTCGGCCTCTTCTAAAGGTTCTTTACTAGTTTGTATAAAAGCTGTTTCAATTTTCTTTTTACTAATCGATGAACCGGTTTGATAACGATCACAAATTGGCAGTTCAGTAATTTTTAAATAGCCAATTTCATCAGTAATAAGACCTAAATTCACTTTATTTTTAACAATAAAGCTATTTATAATATGGTATGGATTAGTTTTAACATCTCTAACCACTAAAACTCCTTTACGCGCTCTGGATGTAATTTCAAATTCATCGATTTTGATTCGTTTAGCGGTATTTTTATCAGTAACAATAGCTAAATAATGCGCATCATTAAAGCTCTCGCCACTAATAACTTCATCATTTTTAAGGGTTATTGCCTTTACCCCACTTCCTCTTAAACCAGTAAGTGGTACTTCTTCAGCCATATATCTTAATCCATAGCCATTTTTAGTAGTAATAAAGATTTCATTATGCGCTATAGAAGTACTTATGACTTTATCATCACCTTTAAGTTTCATTAAACAAATTGGTTTAGAATATCTTTGAACTTTAAGATCGGTTAAATTAGTCTTTTTAACCATACCATTTTTAGTAAAACTTAAGAAACTTTCTGGTTTAGAAAAATCATTAGTTAAATAAGAAGCAATAATTTCTTCGTTTGAGCTTGTTTTTATAATATTACTAACATGTTTACCTAAATCTTTCCATTTTAAATCAGGTAGTTCATAAACCGGTATATATAAATAATTACCTAAAGATGTAAATAAAATTAAAGTATCCATGGTATTTGCTTCATAAATATTTAATGGATAATCCTTTTCTTTAAGTCCCATTTCTTCTTCACTAGCTGCGCCGTAACTACGTAAAGAGGATCTTTTAACATAGCCTTCTTTAGTCACTACTACCATACAATCTTCTTTAGGAATTAAAGCTGTATTATCGATTTTAATTTCGGTAACTTCATCTTTAATTTCGGTTTTTCTAGGGGTAGCATATTCTTTTTTTACTAGCTTTAATTCGGTTTTCATGACATGTTTTAAAGCTTCTTCATTTTCTAAAATCTGCTGCCAAATAGCTATTTGTTTTTTAAGGGTTTCAAATTCTTCTTCGAGTTCAGTGACATCGGTATTAGTTAATTTATAAAGCTGTAAAGTGACAATAGCATCAGCTTGCAGTTTCGTAAAATCGAATTCTGTTTGTAAGTTTTGGATTGCATCAGCTTTGTTTTTAGAAGCTCTAATAACTTTAATAACTTCATCTAAAATTGATAAAGCTTTGATTAAACCTTCAATAATATGCATTCTAGCTTTATCTCTTTTTAAATCAAATTCTGTTCTTTTAGTAATAACATCTTTCTGATGAGCAATATAAGCATCTAAAATTGGCAAAATACCCAAAACCATTGGACGGCGATTGACAATGGCAACCATGTTATAACTATAGGATACCATCATATCGGTATTTTTAAGCAAATAATTGATGACTAATTCTTCATTAGCACCCTTTTTTAAGTCAATAGCTATTTGAAGACCATTACGATCAGATTCATCTCTTACCTCAGCAATACCTTCGACCTTTTTATCAATTCTAACATCATCAATTTTTTTAACTAATTGAGCTTTATTTACTTCATAAGGAATTTCCGAAATAATAATTTGACGATTGTTTTTTGGACCAATGATTTCATATTTACATCTAATATTAACTTTTCCTTTACCAGTTTTAAAGGCTTCTTTAATTCCATTAATGCCTTCAGCTACACCACCAGTTGGAAAATCAGGTCCCTTAACAATATCTAAAATTGTATCTAAATGACAATTTGGGGCATCGATTCTTTTAATCGTTGCATCGATAACCTCACCTAAATTATGTGGAGGAATATTGGTCGCATAACCGGCGGAAATACCGGTGGCACCATTAACCAAAAGATTGGGAAATCTAGCTGGAAGAACCGTTGGTTCAAGCAAAGTATCGTCATAGTTATAGCTCATTAAAACGGTTTCTTTATTGATATCTTTTAAAAGTTCTCCGGCTACTTTGGAAAGTCTCGCTTCAGTGTAACGCATAGCCGCAGCACCATCACCATCCATGGAACCATTATTACCCTGCATTTCGACATAGCATAAATTGTTTTTCCACCACTGACTCATTCTAACTAGGGCATCATAAATACTTGAATCACCATGATGGTGATAAAACCCCATAATATTACCAAC
>CANRBD010000016.1 GCA_947628765.1 uncultured Bacilli bacterium | reverse complement strand
TTTTTAATTCTATCTTTAGTAATTCTTATCTTCCTATTAGTATTATTACTATTTATAGTTTTAATATAAAAAGAAAATCACCTAACTCAACTGCTTTGAATTAG
Source organism: uncultured Bacilli bacterium (assembly GCA_947628765.1). Lineage (GTDB taxonomy): Bacteria > Bacillota_I > Bacilli_A > RF39 > UBA660 > Coprosoma. Next base: position 15,462 of record CANRBD010000016.1, on the reverse strand, counting down.
GTGAAACCAATCTTTTGGCAACACTCAACATGCGATATTGAATGTTCCTTTTTTATTTTATGCAAGTTTCCTTGACAAATACATCATAACATAAAAACGCACTTTTATCAAGTACGTTCTCTATTTTTACTCGTATTTTTCCGAGTTTTCTATCAATCTGGTAGCGAGAGGGGGATTCGAACCCTCGACAACACGGGTATGAACCGTGCGCTCTAGCCAACTGAGCTATCTCGCCATTTGCTGCGTATTAATTGTATCAAATTTAAAGTAATTTTACAAGCTTTTTTATATAATTTCATTTTTAATTTATGAAATCTTTAATAATTTATACTATTTTAAAGAAAAAAAGAAGCAAAATTTACTTTGCTTCTTATGCCTCATCGTCATCTTCTTCAGGATTCTCTGGAATAGTAGCACCACCAGAACTAGAATCAGTTCCGCCATTAGTAGAACCTCCGGTTTGATCACTATCATCATCGCCTTCTTTATCATCTGGCACCGTAGAATCATCTATTGGTTCTTCAGTAGGGGCTTTTTGAACTACTTGTCCTGCTAAAGTAACCGTAATACTACCGACATCTTCCACATTAGCCCCCGCTGGAACACTTTGGGAAATGACATTTCCTGTACCACTACCTTTAACGTTAACTTTAATGCCATGAGCTCCACAGAAAGAATTAACATAACTTAAACTTTGACCTATAAAACTTGGTAATAAAGTAATTGAATCACCTTTCGTTTCATCTTTACCAATAACCGTTTCTTCATATGGCTCATTAATATTAAAGCTAAATTTCTTTGGATATGTAGCTTTCTTTAAGCCTAAATTCTGTTTCATAGCATTGGATACGGCTTTTACACTACTATCATATAAAACATAATTATAAAGCGATAAATTAGTTCCACCATAATCGACAATTCTAGCATCATGACCATTTAAATATAATCTTTGGAATCCAAGTAAATCAGCCATGTCGCTTTTTTTACTTTTAGCAGATACTTCTTTAAAGACATTATATAGTGATAAAATTTGATTAGTACTCATATTAGTATTCATACTATTACTAAGAGTATCTAAAAGTTTATGGATTGTTGATAAGCTATCTACTGATTTAAATTTGTTTAATAAGGCTTTAACTACCTCTTGTTGATTTTGACCTCTTATGAAATCATTACTATTATAATTAGTCCATTTAGCTGAACACATTCCTGGATTGGCATGTCTATTACGAGAAAAAGCTAAAGCTTGCTCTCCATTTAGTGTTTGCAATCCTTGTTCAATATAAACAGTATTTTTACCCCACTGACGATTACTATTTTGTTCACATAAATTATATGGAACATCGACCTTAACGCCACCTAAAGTATCGACTAATTTAACTACCCCTTTAAAGTTAATCTTAACATAATAATCAATGTCAATATCTAAAAAGTTTTCAATGGTTTTTTCCATACAACTCTCACCTTGCCAAGCGGCATGAGTGATTTTATTTTTCCTTTGACCAGCAAAACATGAAATTGGTACATAAGAATCACGAGGAATACTTAAAATTGTCGTACTTAAAGTTTTTGGATTAAAAGTTAAAACCATTAATGAATCACCGTTAAAAGCACTGTTGCCGATATTTTCATCGGTAGAATCAACGCCCATTAATAATACCGTAAATGGTTCAGTTATAGGTTTTGTTTTATCGGCCTCTTCACTATCTTTTTTAACTTTTTTAGTTTGCGTATAAATAATTTTAGTTGTTTTTTCAATGTCTTCATACCCTTCCATACTACCAAACATAATTGGATAATTAGTAGGTACAAAAATATATTTAACCGTGCCCGCTTTTAAAGCATCAATAGCGGCAATGTAACTAGCAAATTCTTCAGTATCGTTATCTAAATTTTTCTTTTTTATTACTTCTTTAGGAATAATTGAACCTTCAATACTCGTTTCATCTTCCAAAACACCTAGCTTTTCATCATCAATATCATCTAAAGATTCAGCTTCATTAGTTTTTAAAGTAATTAAACTAGCTGAATAAGTCGTATAAGATGACGTGTCAGATACTTTAGCAATCGTCCCATACACTTTAGCAATATTATAACTGATAAAAGCTTCAACGCCCGCAAATAGTAACATAAATACTATGACGACAATTAATTTAACTTTTTTATATTTCCTTAAAAATCTTATTGCTAAAATAATTAAGATTAAAGTAATTAGAATCACACCAATAATTCCTATCAATCTTAAAATATTTTCAATATTATTTAATAAAGCTACATTATATATTAAAAACCCTGTTGATCCTAATAAAATTAAAGTAAATATTAGTGAAAATACAAAGGCTGCCTTATGGCGTGTTAATTTTTTCATATGGAATTCCTCCCTATACTGTCTTACTTATTATAAACTAATTTCGACAATTTAACAAGTATCTCGTCATAAGATATTAAAATTTTTTTTGAACATTTTTTATATTTTTTTAATATAATATAATAAAACTTCCTTATTATAATTGACAGAAATCATTTTTTATATTACAATTATATTGCTGTAAGTTTTACATGCACCTATAGCCAAGTGGTAAGGCGTGGGACTGCAACTCCCTGATCGTTGGTTCAAATCCGACTAGGTGCTCCAAAATGAATTTAATCCTTATTTTTTCAAGGATTTTTTTATCATTTATATTTAAAAACGCTCCCTACAAGAAGCGTTTTACTTATTTTATAACTAATTGTTTAACTTTCTTTTTATCTTTACCGGCCTCATCCCACATATCTTTTTGAGGGAATATTACTTCTTCCGCATCGATATATTGAATATTACCTTTTTTATCAGAATACATATCGATAAAATATCCACCGACGATATTGGACAAACCTTGTTTCTTTTGAAACTGCGTTTTATCACATAAAGCAGGGACTTCAATACCTACAACATTACGATAAAGGAATAAATAGCTTTTATGATAATGCCCTATCAAAAGTAATTTTGGTTTATATTCTGATTCTAAAGATTCAATTCGCTTTTGTGGTTTATAAGAAATAGACTGCGCTGAACCACCACCTGGATGATCTAAAAAGATTTTGACACCATTTATTTCAATAGATGCGCTATCTTGACCTAAATATTCCATATCACGGCGACATCTCGATACCCATTCATTAATTGTCGCTTGACCATTTTTATAATGAGTTTCATCATGACTACCTAAAATATATTTAGTTTTGATGCCAGCTACTTTCGGATACATGTCGACAACATATCCAGCTTGTTCATCGAAACCATGTAAAAATTGTTGACGAGGGTTTTCAGGTCTATTTGGATAATTACCATCTACCATATCGCCACAGTGAATGGCCAAATGGATATCACGTTTATAGGCTTCTTCATAAAGTTCATTTAAAAGATGAAGCTGCTGTTTAATGCTGCCTAAATGCGTATCAGAAACAGCTAAAAATTCCGTGTGAATGAGATTTTTATAATCTAAATCTGGTTTTAAAGTAGTAATATTACGGAACATTGGTTTTTCAAAATACATTCCGCCTTTTTTTTCGGCAATATCAATATTCTTGCCATACATTTTACATAGTTCTAAAAGGCCTTCTAGTTCTGGATAAGACATATGGAATTTTTGCATAAAAGTTTCAATATCCGAACCATTTTTCATATAACGGTACATTTTATTAACAAATTTAAATGTTGTATCTTTATTATTTTCTGTCATAATTCACCATCCTCTATTTTGTAATTTTTAATACTTTTGGTTTAACATAGTCATCTTTATTGGTTTTATAATAAGGTGACATCATAGCTGTAACTTTATCTAAATTGCCATACTGATCGGTTTTAATCGTTACATACCAAGCCGCTACAGTATTTGAGTATCTTCTATCATTCATCTCTCTAGTAGTAGCGCATACACTTGGCACTGAAATACATTCAACGTTACGGTAAGTAAATTTCTCCATTTGTAAAAGACCACCATAAAGTAAAATATCTGGTTTATCTTCACTACGGAAAGAATCTACTTGTTGCTGCGGACGATAAGATACGGTATAAGTTTTCGCCAGTTTAGGATTAAAGACCAGCATTTTCGCATTATCGATTTTAATCATACAAGAGTTATGTCCAAGATAAATCATATCATCTCTAGCGTCACTTATTCTTTTACCAATATTAATGCGGTTATTTTTTAAATGTTTTTCATCTTTAATGCCGGTAATAAAATAAGTTTTCATGTCTTCAATATATGGATAATATTGTGTAATATAATCTACTTGTTTTAAAGTGTCATCTAAAAAATTACTTTCCGCATAAATATTTGATAACGGATATAAACCTTCAGAAATATTGCCACATAAAATAACATTACGATATCCTTGCGCATAAGCTTTCATATAAATATCATTTAAAATAGATAATTGTTGTGATTTCGAACCAAATCTTGTATCCGAAATAGCCACAAATTTAAACAAATTATTATCATCGGTATCAAATTTATAAGTATTATTTTCGTCAAGTTCACGCTCACCATGATTAAACATATAAATATCATCATCTCTTTGTGAAGTGGCAATATTAATACCATCCAATCTAAGTTCACGAACATATCCTAATACTTCATACTCATTAAGCTCCAAGGCTTCACTAACTTCAGATAAACTTAATTCTTTTTCCGTAAGAGTTTTTAACTTATCTAAAATTTCACGTTTTTTCATAATAACCTCCCTCTAAAAAAAGCGTACAAAAAACTTGTACCCTTTTTATCTTTTATTAGTAGTGATAGCTAATAGATAAATACTTCTTGTTGCCATAGCTACCACTTCCTATCTTAATATCAGTATAACATTTTATCCATTTTTAGACAATCTTTTTTCTATTTTTTTCGTTTTTTTTGTAACACATAGGCTTTATAAGTATTATTCATAAGTTCTAAAACCGTTAGTTGACCGACACCTCCAGGAACTGGAGTTACATAACCGGCTTTATCAATTACCTCATCATATAAAACATCACCGTGAAATTTACCACTTTCATCTCTTACTGTACTTACATCGATAACAACGGAATTTTCTTTTATCATATCCTGACCGATAAATGGATTTTCTTGACCAGCTGCGGTAATTAAAATATCGGCATTTTTTGTAAATTGTTCTAACTTTTTAGTTTTAGTGTGACAAATAGTTGGCGTAACATTGTAAGCTAAAAGCATGTGAAATAAAGGTAATCCAACTAATTTCGTACGACCAATAATAGTTGCATTTTTACCCTCTAAATTTTTAAGTCCAATACATGCATCTAAAATATTCATAATTCCTTCTGCGGTACAAGGTTTTAATCCTTCTTTTTTACTCATTATTCGTCCTAAATTTTGACTGGTTAAGCCATCAACATCTTTATCTTTATCAATGGTTTCAATAACATCATCAGCATCTAAATGAGCAGGAATTGGAAGTTGAACCATGATTCCATTAACACTTTCATCATTATTAAAATTTTTAATTAAACTTTTAAGGTCATCTTCTTTTATATCGTTTGGAAGTAAAACATGATCAGCTTTAATCCCTACGAAGGAAGCCGCTTTCTTTTTATTGCTTACATATAAATCACTAGCTTTATCCCCCTCAATTTGAATTACTTTTAAATTGATATTTTCTCCTTTTATTTTTTCTTTTAAAATTTCTAATCCTTGGATTTTTAACTTACGACAATCTACTTGTTTCATAATATCACCATAGTTTTTATTATAACTGATTACAAATTATTTATCAAGTAATAATAAATGACCTTAGATTTGACAAAATGCCTAAAATGTGTATAATAACAGTACTTTTGCATGAAAGGGGGATTTATATGATAAATTATCAATTTAAAAATTTAGAAAAACACCAAAAATATATTGAACAACAGCAAAAGAAAGAAGAATATATTCAAAAAAGAGCCAAACAATATTACCATGTCGTTATGGATATAACTAATGGCGATATTGAACTAGCCATTAATACTCTACATGCTAAACTAGACATGATTAAAGAACGCTATTTAGCTGAAGATGTCGCTGCTGTTATGAGAGCCATTAGCATTTTGCAATGGGAAGCCCAAAAACAACATGGGGAATTAATGAGCATTAAGGATAATGAGCCTAGCAACTTTGAATTATATGGTGATTTAATGACTAAATTAAATGAAAAACGCGCTAAAAAATATGCCCGTCTTAAAAAATAAACCTAATCAGTAGATTAGGTTTTTTAATAAAATAAAGATACTATTTTAGCAAATAAATTTTGACTTAAAGGCGCACTATAAATAAATTTAGGTTTTTCTAAAGTTATGGCTTTCACAATTTTACTTACAATTAAATTTAGGTTTCGTTTTTCAAAAAAAGTTAAAACTAAATTTTCTGATTGTCTAATCAGCTTAATATGATGATTAAAATATTGTACAAAATCTTTATCATCATATTTTTTATCAAACATTAATTTGTTAAAACCTGTTTTATATAATCCCGGAAGAATTAATACTAAATCAATATTAGCTTCTATTAGTTTTAGTTCGATATTTAAAGCTTCCGTAAGTTTAATAATACTAGCTTTAGTAGCGGAATATGCCCCAGCAAATGGAAGCGGAATTTTACCCGCTAAAGAGCCCATCATAATTATTCTTCCCTGACCTTTTTTGACCATTTTTTGAGCCACAATTTGAACTAAATTAAAATTAGCAAACACATTAGTTTCAAAATTTTTTCTTATTTTATCAATTTCCATTTCTAAAACTGAGCCACTTTCGGCAATCGCCGCGTTACTAATAAAAATATCGATATCTAAAGCTTTTACCTTTTCGATATCACTAGTCGTAACATCTAATCTAAAACATTCAATATTAGAATAATTTTGATATTTTTCTTGGACTCTTTTTAACTCCCTATCCGTATGCACCGTTAAATAAATATAATAATCATCACTTATTTTATCAATCACTTTATTAATGATGCCGCTTCTAGCGCCGGTTATTAAAATTTTTTTCATATTATCACCATTTTTATTATTTATAATTATTTTATAAATATACAACAAAGCCTCCAATTTGGAGGCTTATTTTACATCATATCTTCTAACATTTCATTAGCCATTTGTTTTGTTTCTTTAAAGGCTTTTTGCATCATATCTGTGACAGGTTTCTTATATTTCATATAAGCCATACCTATCATACCACCCATAGCCATAAGAGCCATGTTTTTCATCATATTCATTATATCACCTACCTGCTAGAAAAATGATGGTATACTAAAATAAGCATACATTCATATTCTGGCAAGTTTTTTAAAATTTATGCATTATTTTTTCTAAAAGTTTAGTATTACGATGATATTCATTATTATTATATACACTATCGACAAATGGTTTAGGTTCACCAACTAAAATTAATTTTTTCTTAGCTCTAGTGATGCCAGTATATACTAATTTACGATAAAGCATTCGGCGATAAGAATTAGATATCGGCATAATGACCATTTCAAATTCACTACCTTGACTTTTATGAATACTGATAATAAAACCGTGTTTTATTTTATTAAAATCTTTAGGCGTATATTTAACAACATTCCCATCGAAGTCCACATAAATTTCATTTTTTTTGCTTTTACTAGTATTACCATATTTAATATATTTTATAACACCAATATCGCCATTATAAACATTGTCATCAGGCATATTTACTAACTGTAGTATTTTATCATTTTCTCTAAAAGTAACATCGCCATAAGTGATTTCTCTTTTATTTACATCTTTGGGATTAAAAATATCTTGTAATTCTTTATTTAATAAATCAATTCCATTTTCCCCTTTATACATTGGGGCCAAGAGCTGAACTCGTTTATAATCATATCCTTTTTTTATCACTTGCTTGCATAAATTTACTAAATTAGATTTAATTAAATCAGAAGGACATTTTAAAAAAGTATAATCGCTTTTTGTTTCTAAAAAACTTTCGCTTAAAGATCCATCTTTAATTTCAGAAGCTAATGTTGGGATATAAGAATCTTCATCTTGACGATATAAATGATCTAAATGTACGGTATCAATAACATCACTATCAATCAAATCTTTTAGAACCTGACCTGGACCAACACTTGGAAGTTGGTTATAATCGCCCACTAAAATTAATTTAATATCACTTGTAAGTCCTTTAAACAAACTCGAAAATAAAGCAATATCAATCATACTAACCTCATCGATAATAATCAGTCTACTTGGATCTTTATTCGTTTCATTAACCATAAATTCGCCAGTTTCTTTATTCCATTTTAAAAATCTATGTATAGTTGAGGCGGGAAGTAAAGTCGACTCACTCATGCGTTTACTAGCTCTACCTGTAGGCGCCAAAAGAGCAATTTCACTTACTAAAGCATCGTAATCTAGTTTATTAATTTTCGAATATAATTCAGTAATTGCTTTTATAATAGTTGTTTTACCAGTACCTGGACCACCGGTAATGATTAAAATATTATTTTGAATCGCTTTTTTAATAGCTTCCTTTTGTTTATCGTTATAAACAATATTATTTGTTTTTTCTAAATTTTCAATATGCTTATCTAAGGCGCTTATTTGTTCTATCTCTTTAGTAGCCAAAGCATAAATTTTTTCTGCCACATTATTTTCAGCTTGATAAAGATCTATTAAATAATAAGCTTCATCCTCTATCTTAATTTTTCCCTCATCTAAAAGTTCTTGAAAATATTCATATAAATCCTCTATTGGGTTTTCATTTAACAAAAATCTATTAATATTATTTACAATCGTATTTTTAGTTAAATATACATCGCCTTTTTGATATATAAGCTCATTCATAACATAAATTATTAAAGCCTTTATTCGGCGTTTATCATTGGGCAATATGCCACTTTTTAAAGCAATAGCATCAACTTTACTAAAAGTTATTTCTAAAATATCATCGATTATTTTATAAATATTTTTATTTATAATATCATTAGTAAAATGTTTATATTCATTATATATTAGTAAAGCATCTTTCATCGTAAAGCCTAGATCTGTAAGCCTAACGATTGTTTGACTACTCTCTTCATATTTTGTGAGAATTTTCACAATTTTATCAGCCTTTTTTTGGGTTAATTTTGGAACCATTAATAAACAAGATGGATTTTCCAAAATATCATTTAAGACATTTTCCCCTAAAGTATCGACAATGGATTTAGCTAATTTTTCCCCTACTCCGGGAAACAAATCACTAGATAAAAACTCGACAATACCATCTTTACTAGTGGGTTTCACTCTTTCATATTCAGCCACTTGAAACTGTGTACCATAACGTGGATGATCAACTAATTCACCATAAAAAATATAAGTATCATCTTCATTAAGTTCGTGAAAGTAACCGGTAAAAGTAATGGTTTTATTTAAATAATCTTTAATATCTTCACTATTAGTTTCACGCACTTTAAAAAGGCCTATTATATAACCTTTGTCAGAGCGAAAAATACTTCTTCGAAAATGTCCTTTAATATAAGTCTTCATTTTACCACCTAATTAAAATTATAACAAAAAAAAGGTCTATTTACTAGACCAATTATTTTGTTTTTGAAGGTGCATTAAGATCTAAAATTTCCGCTTCATCAGCAGCATTTATAACATCACTTAAACCAATATAATTATCATTATTAGTATCCGTAATGGTTATAGTCTTATCTTGCCCTAAAGTTGAAACGGTATTACTATTTGGAATCAAAGTCTTAGCTTCTATACCATTTACTTCCCGAGCTCCAGTCCCATCGACATCATTTCTTAAAATAGCCTCACCATTATTATAAACTTCCACCGTGTCATAATCTCCTAAAAGTGGATTATCCGAAACATCGTATTCTTGAACAACTTTTGGCAGATCATTTTCCGCGTTTTCGGCCGCTTTAATAATACCATAAGACGCTAGACCAACAGTTCCCGCTAAACAACCAGAAACTATTAGTGAAGTGAAATGAGATTTTTTAATGGCATTACTAATAAAATTAACTACAATATTAAATTTTTGCTCTAACTTTTGTTTTAAAGTTAAATCATAAGTTGTAAGTTTTATCGGAATATGCCCATTCGTATAACCCGTATTTACTACCGGAGCAACATATTTATTAGGATTATCATAAACTCGGTTCGAACCATTTAAAATTGCTCCCACTCTTTTGTCAAGCTCACGATTATGGTGCTGGCGATCTACAAAATCCATTACTCTTTTTTGATTTTCTGTCATATTATCCATATATATCACCTATCATAATAATATCATTTATATATTACCTTTGTCAATTATTTATCTTCACATATATGTCACTTAAAATATAAGGATATTCTAGCTTTTTAGTTTTAACTTCGACTAACTGATGCAGTAAATCCTCGGTTCCTTTAGCTTTTATCATTAAATAATTATCTGTATGGCCTATTAAATAACCATTTTTATAAACTTCAGGAATAAAATAAACCTTTTTATTTAAATTTTGTTCCATATATTTTTGTTCTAATTGTTTTGAAAGTTCTAAAAGCATTTTTACTCTTTTTTTCTTGACATTACCGTCTACCATTTTCATCAGACTAGCTTTAGTGCCTTCCCTTTTAGAATATGGAAAAACATGAATTTTCGCAAACCCAATTTCTTTAATAGTTTGAACCGTCTCATTAAATAGTTCATCAGTTTCGCCCGGAAAACCAACGATAACATCAGTTGTAATAGAAATATTAGGTCTAATTTTTCTAATTTCTTTTATTTTGTTTTTAAAATAAGCTGTATCATATTTACGATTCATTAACTTTAAAATCGTATCGCTTCCTGACTGTAAAGGAATATGCATATGATTAGTAAGAACTTTATTTTTATTAATGATATTTAAAACTTGATCATTAATTTCAGTAGCTTCTATCGAAGATATACGTAGCCTTTCTAAGCCTTTTAGTTGCACTAAATCACTAAGTAAATCAGCAAAAGTATAACTGCCATCGTGATAATTTCCCGTATGAATACCAGTTAAAACAATTTCCTTATGGCCATTTTTAATTAAAGCCTTGGCCTCTTTTAAAACTGTGTCTTTATTTTTAGATCTAACATGACCTCGGACATATGGGATAATACAATAAGAACAATAATTATCACAACCATCTTGAATTTTAATATAAGCTCTGGTTAAAGAAAAATTATTTAAAGTCATATCCTCAAAATCCATGTTTGCAATATCATAAAACTTATGAATTTTTTCGCCGCGGTACTTTTTCAAATAATCGATAATTTTTGTTTTATCTTTATTTCCTAAAGCAATATCGATACCTAATTCTTGAAGATTATCTTGCTGATTTTGAATCATACAACCGACAGCGACAATTAAAGCCTTAGGAAATTTTCTTTTTAACTGCCGAATTAATTTACGCGACTTACTATCCGCCTCATTCGTTACGGTACATGTATTAATAATACATATATCGGGATTTTCATCTTCTAAAAAGTTATGGTTATCTAATAAATCTTTCATAACTTCACTTTCATATTCATTAACTTTACAACCTAAAGTATAAATTTTATATGTCATAAATCACCTTCTAAAAAAAGCCTCATGGGCTTATAAATTTTTTCTAAATTCTTTTAGTGAGTTTAAAAAATCGTGGTTGTTTTCCATTTCATAATGATCCTGCATTTTTTCATAAGCATGACGAGCAGTTACTTCATCAGTTGCTTCGGCTAGTTCACTTTTGTCTTTTTGAACTCCAAAAATCGGTGAAATAATTGCCGAATTTTTAAATTTTTTCTCTTCTTCTGGCTCATTTACTGTATTTATTGGTTCGATTTGCTTTTCAGCCTCTTTAATTAATTCTTGATAACTGATGATTGCATTTTCTTCTTGTTCTCTTTCAAACGTTTCAATCTCACTTGAAGAAGCAGTTTGATTTTCTAAGTCAGCACTCATCTGATTAAAAACTCGTTCTAATTCTTCTCTAGCTTTTAACTGCTCAGGCGTTGGTTCTATTTCTTCTTCTTTTTCTTCCCTAGGCAAAAAGCTAAAAATAATTACCCCCACTAGAACTATGACAAAAAGTCCCAAACAAATGACAATTAAATCTTTGTCAGCAAGTTCTAATAATATATTCATCTAAATCACTCCAAACTGACTATTTATAGTTTATCACATTATCTTTCGTTTTCAAAGGTTTTATTATGATTTTTTTAAATAATTTTTGAAGCCTTTTGTCATTTCCTTTTTGCCATCACTTGTTTGCCAAAAAGCTTCGGCATCATATGACTTTATAAATTTTTTTCCATCTTCAATATTCATTAAATAAAGAACATTAGAAAGAAAATTAGCCGTATTAATATCATCCGCTATAACCGCAACTATTTTACTTTCGCCTTCCTTTTTACTAGTTAAAGGATTAACCATATAAGCTTTAAACACGGAAGTATTACCTTTAACGGCCATACTTTGATTTTCTAAAGTAACAATATCTAAAATCGCCCCATTGGTGTCATTAATACTAATTTTAAATTTATTATTATCATATCTTTTACCAGCTATGATATTACCATCTTCATTAATAATATATTTATCAATTCCATGTTCTTTTAAATAAGTCTCCACTTTCCTAGTAGCAAAAGCCCCAACTAAAGCATCGATATTAATATTTTTTAAAGTTGTTTCATCTTTAAAGTCTAATTTATCTACTGATGATTTAAATTTAAAATCCTCATCATTCATAATGTTAGTAATTAATTCATCGGTAGTTATATCGATTAAACCATGACTTTGTTTGTAAAGTTTTTTTCCATATTTTAATAGTTCAATTAGTTTTTTATCATTATTATGATCGGCATTTTTATAATAGGCATTATATTCTTTATAAATTTTATCGATGTCTTTAAAAATATTAGTCGTATTTTTATTCGTATATAACTCTATTAAAATGTTTTCACTAAAATAATAAAATGTTTTCGTCTGTTCTTTAGCTTTATTAAATTCTAAAACAAGCAGTACTATTAAAATGATGATAATTAGTAAAATAAAATAATTACGTTTATCAACAATTTGTTTTAACATAGTTTCACCTTTTTCATTATAACAAGATTTCAATATTAAAACAAGAGAACAAAATACCTTAACTGATATTATTTATAATTAATAATTCTATTTTTAAACTCTCTTTCAGTAATCGCACTTAATATTTTTGTCTTACCACTTTTCAAAGTTAAGGACTCGCCTATTTTATGATGCGATAAATTATTATCGCCATAAGAAAGACCTGTCACATCAACCACTACATGGCCTCTTACTTTATACAAAGCCATTCCTTGCTCATTAAGTCCTAAAACAATATCATTTGTGGTTACTATCTCACTTTGCTTATTTAAATCAGGGGTAAACATGATATCGATAATATCTTCAAAAGTTAAAATATTATCAACCACTACGGTTTTCTCATTTTTTGGTGACCAACTAAATGGACAAATATAATCACCCACTTTAGTCAAATATAATTCTTGACCTAACCTAGTATCTAAAGTAGCCGCCATAATGCCATATTTTGTTTCTTCATTTTCAGTTATAATGCATAAATTTTCACCAATTTGACTATTATAAATAACAATACTGTCCAATCTAGCTACTTTATCTTTACAAGTATGTAGTTTATTTTTAATTTGTTTTAATTCATCTAAACTCATATTATTTACATCTACTACGCCCATCTTTATCCTCCAACCCTAAACATTATAACATTTAAGATTCAAAAAAGCTAGTATTTTTTAAAGGATATAAATTTTTATGCCCAAGAAAAAAATAAATCTTTGATGATTTACTTTTTTTATTATTTGATTAAATCTTTATCTAAAACTTTTTCATATATTTGTTTAAGTTTTAAGCCAATTTTTTTGATGTCTCTTTCTTTAGCCACTTTATAACCTTGCTCAGAGACTTTTGGTAAATCGCCATTTAAAAGTCCTTTGATTTTTGCTTCAAATTCATCGATATCTTTAGCTTTATATACATTATAACCATCAGTAAGCCAATCATCATAAATTGGAATATCACTGATAATAGTATCGATTTTCATGGCTAAAGCTTCTAATAATACAATGCCTTCCGTTTCTTCTCTAGTTGGAAAAATATAAATATCTGCTCCCGCATAGGCATCTCTAAGCTCTGATGATGAAATATATCCAGGAAAATATACATTATCTGTTTTATGTTTCATAGCATCAGAAACTTTAATTGTGCGAAGCGATGGCGCGGTATAACCAAACCAGATAAATTTATATTCTGGCATTCTTTTAGCTAATTCTAAAAATTCTAAGATGCCTTTTCTTTCGATATAAAGACCTACAGACATAATTACTTTATCATTTTCTTTAAAACCATATTTCTGTCTAAATCTTTGACGGGCATTATCATCAGTTTTCCAAAAAGAAAGATCAATACCATTAGAAATAGGAATGATTTCTTTATCTAATTTATAATTTTCTAAAAGATGTTTTGAATATGGCGTTGGGGTTAATAATAAATCAGCCTGACTATAACAAATTTTAAGCCACTGTTTAAAAGGTGGCGAAGCTATATTTGAAAATTTAAAAGAATTACGAAAGTCTTCTTCCGTAGAATGGGCATGAAAAATAACTTTTTTCCCCTTTGCTTTAGCTTTCTTAGCCATTACTAATGAATCTGGGAAAATCGAATTTATATGAACAATATCAAAATCATCGTTAGAATCTAAAGTATAAGGAACATTAACTAATTTAAGAGCCTGTTGTTGGTGCTTAGCAGCCATGCCAATACCACTTTTTTCAAGATCTTTTATCTTGCTGGTATATAATAAAACTTTCATGATAGCTCCTCCTAACTGCTTACATTAACTAGTATAACATCTTTCCCAATTTTGTCAATTTGCACCCATTTGACAGATGTCACATTAGAGTTAAAAAAGAACAACCTTCTTTTTTGCACAGAAAGTTCTTCAATTTTACCATCTTTAGTAATTAAAACATCAATAATTGTGCCTATTTTACCACCGGTTACAACATCAATAACATCTTTACCTTGTAAATCAGAAAGTAACATCTAACCACCTATTATTATTTTATTAAATCTTAAAAAAGAAAATGACAAAATCATTTTCTAGCTTCCGTAATTAAAGCATCAAATAAAATTTGGTTAAAGTCTTCTAATTCAGGATGGAATTGAACACCAATCATCCATGAATCACTATTTTTGTTTTCTAAAACTTCGATAGTTCCATCATTAGCCATACCGGTAACTTTAAAATGTTTACCTAAACCATCACCAAAAATATCCTTTTTAACTTGATAATTATGAATTGATGGCTCCATTAATACTTTTTGCTTATATATATCATATATTTTAGAATCTTCTTTTAAATAAATTGGATGTTTAGCCTTATCGATTTTACTAAAATAAAATTCTGGCACTT
>CANRBD010000015.1 GCA_947628765.1 uncultured Bacilli bacterium | reverse complement strand
CTAATGATATTGATAAGTAAACTATAAGCGTCATAAATCTCACCATCAAAAAACAATTTCTCTTTAAATTCTTTTGGATGCATTTCATCTAATATTTGTTCAAATTTATCATCATAATCTAAAATTTTATTTTCCACTCTAGTTATACGATTAAATAAATCATTATTATTTAATATAAAATGACGCATTTGGACAAAAGCCCGCATTATCGCAACGCTTACTTTAGTAGCTCTTTCTGTCTTTAAAACACTTGATAACATAGCTACTCCTTGCTCAGTAAAGACATAGGGTAAAGTCCTAGACATATTTTTAGACTTTGCGGTTCCAAATTGGAACCGCAATTTTTTGTTTTCTTCTTCAGTGAGCTTAAAATAAAAATCTTTTGGAAATCTTTCAATATTTCTTTTAACTGCCTTATTAATATCTTTGGTTCCATTTTTACATCCATAAAGCCTAGCTAAGTCACTATCCAGCATAACTTGTTTGCCTCTTATTTCATAGATTAAATTTTTTATTTCGATGTCTTCACTTATAATTTCATGCATAGAAAAAAACCTCCTTTATAATAATTTACCCTATAAGGAGAGCTAATTCCTGCTTTTTCTTCAAAAAAATAAAAAAAACTTAATGGAGTTTACCAAATAAGCCTTTCTTTGACCCACTAGAGTCATCATTTTGTTTAATAAATCCTAGTTTAACCAAAAATGCATCTAAAGCACTATTGCCATCTTCTTGATCATATAATGGCGGCAAACTATAGAAAATTTTTGTATTAGTCTCATATTCAAAATCTAACACATCGTGATTACTTAACAAACTTTGATTTAAAATAAGTCTTTTACCACGATATTTTTCAAATGCTTTAGGATTCCTAGATAAAAGTTTATTCAATTTTATCTTTGAAGGTTCAATTAAATAAATCATTTCATTTACTAATCCTTCAGCATTAGGGCTATTATTAATATCGACTAATATAACATCGCATTTGTTATGCTTAGAAATATGATTTCCAAGTTCTTGCGAAGATATACTATGCATGTTACTTTCACCAAAATACATGAAATCACGTTTGTCTAGTTCTAAAGCTACAACATCGTAATTTCTATCCAACTGCTTTTTCATAATATATGTTAAAGTTGTGGCTCCTGCCCCATCAGTTACATCTTTAATGCCAATTACCGTAGCTGATGCGGAATCAACATATACTTGTTGGGCGGTGACTGATCCCATATTTGGACCGTCATGAATTGTATCTAATTGATGATACTGGGCCACATCACGATAACTGTTAGGATTATTATATAAATAAGTCACCCCATCAACATTCATTGTAAAATTGTAAATGCGCATTGAGATTAAATCAGATAAGTATTCTGGATCGGTTACTTCGGGAGAACCATCCAAAAGTAATATTAAACGATCCATGTCTAAAGACAAAGATAATTTTTGTAATGTTTTTATATCTTTGTAGTTTTTAAGAGCTGTAATATCTAAAATCATTCTTTGGAAAAAGAAATTTTTAAATGTATCGACTATCTCATCAACTGTAAACTCTCCCTCGAGTGACTTTATAACATCAATATCTAAGTTTGCGAGTGCATCTCTATACTTGTTCGCAACTATTACATTCATATAGTCCTCCTTCTAACTTTCTATTTTTGAAAAAATCATTGTTTCACCACTAACCGGTATTTGTATCATATCACCAATAATTGGGATATCAAAAAACATATAGGCTGTAACTTGATAGTACACACCACATTTGCTTTCTCTACCTGATGTACAAGTATCAATCATATATACACAATATTGATAATCACTACTTTGACTGACTAAAGTTCCGTTTTTTCCGTTACATCTAACACCAGTAATCGAATTAGTTCGTGGGCGATATCCAATACCAGTTCCGTTTTCACCACCAGCATTTAGCCATTCAGTTATTGCATCTTCCGCAAGTTCATAGGCCTGCTTTGGGTTTTTTGAGTTTTCACCCTCTTTTTCAATTTCTTCAACAATTTTATTTTTTACTTTAAAAGCTTTCGAATAACTAAGAGATCCTATAAAAAAAGCAATAAGGATAACAACAAAAACAATTATTATGTTAAAAAGAAAGACATTACTAATTGCTTCTTTCATTAACTAGGTCTACACCTATCAGAACTTGCATCAATACGAGTTTTACTTTGATCACTCCATTTTTTGCAAGAGAAATTATATGATCTATTACCTTTTGTATATACAGGTACTTTGAAGCTACCTACCACTGGTAAATCAATATAGATATAACTAGCTACACTATAATTATAATATACTGATTCATTATCCTCATTTTTTCTTGTATCATTACTAGATGTATCATTATCATAATAATAAACACAATAAAGATAATTATCATTTTGTTTAAGTAATTGTGCCCCGCTTCTTTGAGGACACGTTGCATGTTCAGTATTTACAGTATAGCCGATTGTCTTAAGTGTATTTTCAATGTCTTTCTTAGCTGCATCATTATATCCTTCATACTTTTCTATAGAATCTAAAATTCGATTATTAACTTTAAAAGCTTTATAATAACTTATAGTAGCCGCTAGTAAGCCAAAGACGATGACAATAAAGATTATTATCATATTATATGTAAATGTCTCACCTAAACCTTCTCTCATAGGCTACCTCCTTTTTATTACTTAATTAATTGATTATGCTCCAGCATCTGCATCACCTTCACATTGTGACTCATCAATACTAATAGAACATTTTCCACCTTCCCAGTGTCCACCTTGGTTTAGGCAGCAAGCTCTTTCTTTAGTAGTGTTCATCAAACCTGAAACAATTGGTGTAACTACAGCTACGATAACACCAATAAGGATAATTGTAACTACGGTTAAGTTTGCTTCTCCTGACGCTTCTTTCATCGATTCTCACCTCCCTTATTTTAATTAATTATATCACATTTTAAGATTTTTTACTAAAAATTCATCATCATCATCATTGAAAGTAACATGAATAAGAGAATTCCTCCACCTGTACCTCCAAGCATGACCATTGTTTTATGTTCCATTTTATCAAGACGTTCTTGATATTTCTGCTCTCTTGATTTGTTTTGAAGAGCTGAAATTGTTCTTGAAAACATAAGTAATTGTTCTTGTTTGTTTTCTTGACTACCTAATCCTAAACGATAAAGTAATCTCATCATTCGCATTGAATCCCTAACAGGATATTCGTTTGCAAAATCCATATATGGTTGAACACTAGAATCACCTGAGTCTATCTTATCAATTAATCTTTTAAGCCCTGGTTTAAATATTTCTGGAGCTGTATCAATTGATTTAGAAATAGCCACTGGAACAGTATAGTGTTGAATCAAAATTTCCAAACTTTTTAAATAATATGGAAGCATTAAATTAATTTTATGTAAATTAGCTTTGTAATAATTTTTTAATTTTGTATATGGCATTTTAAACATTAAAAAGCCAATAATAATTGATAATAACACATAGACAAATGTTAAATTTGACAAAAAGATGAAAAACATAATGACAATCGTGACTAATCCATTTCGAACTCTTTGTCCAAATAATCTTTCAACATCTTCATTAGTAACATTACCATATCTAACACTTAATAAAAATAAGTAATCATCTTCCATTAAGAAATTGAAGTATGGTTGCGTGTCAGTAACAAATCTTCTAGCGCTAAAATGATGAGTACGTTCTAAAATGAAAACTAAGATTACCGCAATAAGTATAAATATTATTCCTGTACTCATTATTCCGCCCCCACATCTTCATTATAATATTTTTCTCCACTTAGTAGAAAATATGTATTAAGCCATACAATACCATGTAATAATAATTGAACATACCAACTATTAAGCATTTCATTATATGTCTCGACACCTAATAAAAACTGTACAAGCATAACCATTAAATATAGAACAATTCCGAATTGTAAAAACTTTTTATGGAATGTAGCTCTATCAATACGGTCACGATACACTGATTCTACTAGCATATCGATATCCTGGCTCATATTTTCCAAAGATTCGCCAGCATCTCTTGAACCTTCATTAGTTATTTGCAAGAATAATTGATGCATATTTCTGACAATGTAAAAATCGTATTTTGCATTGAAGAATTGTAATGATTCCTCAATCGTTCCATTTTCATAAGCCATATCAATCATCGTTCTAACATCTGATTTAACAGGATCCTCTAAAACTCCTGATTCATATACACCCTCTAAAGCTTTAACAAATGATTGAGTGGTTCCAAATTCCATAATTGTATTAGTTGTATAAACTTGGATTTGTTCAAAAATAAATTCACTATATACCCTTTTACAACGTAAATATGTTAAAAATGGTATAACTAATAAAGATACAGCTGCATAAATAATTGATATTCCAATATTGTAAAAATACAAATAAGTAATAATGGCTGCACCAGAAGCAAAAACAACTGCTTGAATAAAATATTGCTTAGCCGTATACTCTTGCCCTAGCTCTTTAACTTTTTCCCTTACTACTCTAAATGAATAAGGGGCATATTTGTTATAAATTGCACTAAATTGCTTATTAACAAATTTATAGACACCAGTTTTTTCATGGCTGCGATATATTACAATAAACATAGCCACAATAACTACCATTACAAAGATTATAAATGTCATTTTTCCCCTCCTTTATTCAAATTAAATATTTATTTCAACTTATGAAGTTGGTATTTGTGCGTTTTGATTTACATTATTTATCGGTCCCATAGGCTGAGCAGGCGTTGGCGTTGCCATTACACTTGGCTGAACACTTGATGGTGTGGGAGTTTCTATAGGCGTTGGTGCCGCAGTAGGTGTTGGCATAGCAGGTTGCGCTGGCGCTTGAACTGATGGACTAGTTGGCGTCGGAGCCGGCGTTGCTGCTGGAGCTGGTGCAGGTGCTTCTGCTGGAACTGGGCCACCAAAAGTAACTGGTTCAGCTGGCGTATCAGTATTTTGATACATTGCTTTCATTTTATCATGTTCGGCTTCAGCTATTGGAACATTTTCTCCTAAAAGACGCATTTCTTTAGGTAAAAATACTCCTTGAACCTCTAAATAATCAATTAAATATTTACTTGGATTATTACGAATTATATTTCCTGCTGCAGTTTTACGATAAATCGTATTACTTTCAGCTTCATTATCTTCAGTTACATAAAATTCTGTAACTTCGGCTATTTCACGAACAAAGTTGTGAGTATTTTTATCAGTATAGCCTCTTACATAGATACCGATTTGAACATATCTATGGATTGTTTTTAAAAATTGGTCGATTTCCTGACTTGTTTCTAGCAAGCTATACATACGGTTTGGAATCGAAGCGGCTTTATCAGCGTGGATTGTTGATAAAATATAGTGACCTGATGAAATTGAGTTACGAACGGCTAAAACCGCTTCTGCACTACGAACCTCTGATAACAAAATCCATTTAGGGTTTTGACGCATGCAAGTGACTAAAACATCAGTATATGAAGCAATGTTGTTAGTTTTCATTGCTACAATATCACGATGAGGGAAAATCTTGTCAAGGTGTAACTCCAAAGTATCTTCAATAGTAATAATTTTTTCATCTTCTCTAATTTTTGAAGCTAAATATTTGATTAACTCAGTCTTACCTGAACCGGTTTCCCCACAAGCGATAATATTGCAGTGACCTTTAATACAATATTCCAAAAAATCATGTATATCTGGTTCAATATATTTTTGTTCAATAATTTTTTCTTTTTCCAAACGGACTTTAGCTGGTGTTTTACGAATAACACAGGCTATACCATTAGTAGCAATTGAATCATGGACAAAATTTAAACGAAGTTCTGCACTTTCAGCATCCAGAAATGGATGAGCCATATTAAAGGTTTTTCCCATAACATTTGAACACTGGAAAGCTAATTTTTCCATGAAAGCGTTATTTACTGCTGGATTTTCTACACGAAAGATACCTTTTGATAAAGTTTTTAAATGGATCTGGCCATCATTGTCATATGATACGTCAGTTATGTCATCATTATCCAAATATTCTTTTAATGGACCAAAGTCTATTTGGTCAAACATATTTCCATTCATAAATTATCGCTCCACAGTACGGCCAGTAGAACCCTCTACCGTAATAGTTTCAGCTTTCGTATGTACTGTTCCATTATTTTCGGTAACTGTCGCTGTTAATTCACTAGTAGTCGTGACATTAACAGTTTGTTTTGTTTTCGTTACTGTTACTGGACTACCATCACCTAATGTATAAGCACAAGTATAAGTTGTTCCGCAACCTTTAGGATATGTAATTGTTGCTTTGACAGGATTAGTTCCACTTGTTTTAAGCATTGGTTCTAAAGCGTCATTTTCTTCAGCCTCTGCATTGGCATCAGTAGTTGTTGGTATATTAACTGCATGAGCTTCGATATAATCAACTAACTGTTGAGTAGAAACTTCCGTAGCTCCTTCAGTACTTACTGCTCCACCATGTGGAACTGGGAATAATTCAACACCGATTGATCCCATATAAGATGCTTTTAAAAGTAAAATGTGAATTGCATTTGGTACTCCAAAAATCATCATTGATGGTGTTCTTGATTCACTAGTATTTTCAAAAACATTTCTTCCTGAAGAATCTTTAACAGCTAAAACTTCTACATTTTCAACTAATTTTCCTAACATGACTCTTTCGTCATTACCATTACCTGTTTTCATATAAATATCGATTTTATTACCAGGGTAAATTGAGTTACCATAAGTTGTTTCGATATTAACTGGGAAGTTGAACACCACTTCGCCTTCTTTAACTTTTACAAATACCGAATCTGGTAATTGATTTTCCTCGATAACAGTATCTGTATAAAACATGCTGCCAGCTGGAATAACCGTATTAATATTTGTATACTTTCCAACTACCGCATTTTTAGAACGTAAAACATTATCGCTCAATGAAATAGCCGGCATTTTTACTATTTCGACCATATCATCAGTAATTTCCGTTCTAGGTTGAATAGTTTCAGTAGCTACCGGAATTTCGATTGGCTCAACAGCTGAATTAATTTGGCTACTATAGCCAATGTATAAAAGTATTAGAATAATAATAACCCCGATAATTGTGACTGTATTCTTGTTCTTAAAAATTCGTTGCAAAGGTACTAAAAGACTATTCATATTTTTTTCATCTCCTTTTCTTTCTTTTATTTTAATATGGTGTTTCTAAAATAGCATCTATTTTATTACTAATGTTAAATCCTCTTTGGCTGTCTTGATTTAAAGCAGCTGAGGCATCAAATGAGCCGCTAGAGCTTGTTACTTTTACACTAACTTTAGGTGGAAGCTCATTGACATCATAAAATTGTAATTTATAATTTCGTGATAAATTAGCATTATCCGAATATCTTCTAATAAAATTTTCTACAAATTTTTCTTTATTTATTTTATAATATCCCGTTTGTCTAAAATATGCATAATCAACAGCATCCCACATTGATGCTTCAGTTACTTCTTTAAGCAACTGGGAATTATGTTCATCAGTGTTAGTAATTGTTTGGAAAAAGGTAATAAATAGAACTGATGCTACACCAATCATTATTACCATAATGCCCCAAAATGATTTGTTCATCTACTATCACCTACCTTCTTCCTCACAAGTGCCTAAACGTGATTTGCTAGCGCATGCTCCAGATAAACTAAGACCACTTTTTTCTCTTAAGAAAGTACTATAGCATGTCTTTCCACTACAATTTAAAGTAAAGTCATCATATTCATGAGTATCATTATATGCTCTTATTTTTTGCATTGTTGCTGAATTTAAAGTAACTTCATATAATGGTGTTAATCTATAAACATTTTCATCAGTTGCATTTCTATTATTTAAAATTTGTAATTTAACCATTGGGTTATCAGCTGCACAAGTAATTTTCTTAGTTGTTTCATTATAAGTACACCAGTTAGCTCCGGTTGCTCTTTGATAATTAGTTTGACCTGGGAATGGATTGGCCAAATCAATGGTTCTATAAACTAAGCGGTTGCCAGCTTTAGTTGGACAGTTGCCATTTGGACAATCAGGTGCGCCGCCACATTTATCGTTCATTTCTTCTCTTGTTACCTTATTACCATAATTATCATAACAAGTGTCACCAACACATTCGCATGAATATTCACAGTCAGGGCAGTCGCCACCACCATCACATTTATTATTCATTTCTTCTCTAGTAATTGGGCCATTACCCTTATCATCATAACAATTATTATCATCACCATTTACACATTCGCAGTACTTACAATCAGGACAATCGCCACCACCATCACATTTATTATTCATTTCTTCTCTAGTAATTGGGCCGTTACCCTCATCATCATAACAATTATTATCATCACCATTTATACATGTACAAGTTTTATCATCTGTATCTGGACATCTCTTTTCCATTTCAGTTCTAGTAATTGGACCTTGGCCATTATCATCATAACAGTCATTATCACCATTTACGCATTCACAGTGATAAGGTATACATGGATCGGTATATTTAATACATTCGCCATCTCTAGGACAATAATATGTATCTACTGGGCACCCATAAACATCACAAACATAGTCATCTGTACTTTGACCGCCAGTAATACTACTGTAACATGTACCGGCTGAGTTTTTAGTTCTTTCGCTTGCGCATTCATTAAATGCTGCACTACCTACTGCGCCAAATTGCGTACAAGCTGAATTTTGTAATTGTTCTTGCTCATCTTTATCTAAATTTCCATCTTGATATTTTTTATAAATATTATCTACACTTCCATTTGGACTTTGGAAATAATTATTATCCTTATTAAATGATTTATAAAGAGAGGTATATCTATCTTCACTTTCTGTAGGTAAACTATATTTAAATTTAACTGAAGCAATTACACCTTCATCTTCTTTAGCATAGTTTTCTTGTGAAACTGGTAAATTAGCCGTTCCCATATCGCGATGTGTAGTGATATCAGCAGGTTTATGTAATTTAGCTAAACCATCTCTAATAGCTACCCATCGATATGTCTCATCTTTTTTATCCAGCTTATAATAAGTCGTTACTGTATCAGTAAGTGAATCACCGCCTATTTGTGCGCCGGTATCTTCGGTACGCGTTTTATCTATAGCCATTTTATCGATAATGGTATGATATTTACTATTTGGATATGTTTCTTTGCTTTCTTCATACTCAAGTCTAACATTACCTGCTGCTCCAGCCACTGAATTGGTAGTACTACTAACAGCAGATTTTGCAGATTTAGCAAAGTCTTGTAAACACTTAGTTGGATTATCCCCTTTAGCCTTACATTCTCTAGTTTTTTCAATTTTAATTGTTTTCATATTTGGTATTCCATCAGCATACCATTTTAAGTCTTTTTTATTAACAGTGAAAAATCTGCCCGCTGTAGCAATAACCTTATCACTTGAATTCGGGAAAGTGATTTTGACCTTTTCACGGCAATAAACTCCGTTTTCATCTTTTCGTTTATCATCATCAGATTTTTCCTCTTTTTTACCCTCACAAGGATATTTATAAAAATAATCGTTAGCGTTTGTAACTGAAGAATTTCTACTCCTTAGTATTGCTTCCCAATCACTGGTATCTTGGATTAAAAAGCTTCCATCATCTGTAGCAGTATCACAGTTAGTACATACAGCATCGATTGAATAATCATCTGCCATTCTTACATCATCCACATTAAACCATATAATGTTGTAACCCGTACCATCATTTTTATCTCGGAAATTTGCTTCAGTTGCGCCCTTACCTAATTCCTTACCAACAGAAATACCAATATCATATTTATGGGTGAATAAATCAGATTGATGAGAACCACCAATTAATGCTGAAACCGGTATACCTGTAGCTGCTCTAGTAGCCTCTTTTCTTAGGCTAAGAAATCTATACCAATCTACACTACAACCAAAATAGTTAAATTTCTGAATTAAAATACGATATCCATAATCGCCACCAGCGGAAGTGCTCTTACGACTTAAAACATCTTGATACTTGTCAAGTAAATGGTCATTTTTCATGACTCCCAATGTTTCCATATATTTTGGAGCTAATTGTTCACTATGTGAATTAATATATGAATCTTGTGAGCTTAATTGTCCACCATTTTCAAGAAATCTCGCGATATTTTGAAGACTTTCAGCATCTCCACTTGAACCTAACGGTAATTTTGCACAATCTTTATGGATAGATGTATCATATCTCAAATTTCCCGCACTAGCATTATTACCAATAATAGCACAGGCAATATGCTCATAATCAGTACTAGATGGAGCACGATATACTAAGTCAAACATATATGTTCCTGATGATCTCATGCTTTTTCCGCCATCAACAAGGGCATTACATCCTGTTCCACCACCAGTAGAACCACCTTGTCCACCGGAACCACCTTGTCCACCACCAGTCCAAGCAGCCAACACTTTAGAACCGCCAATCAAAAATATGGCAGCTAAAACTGGAATTATAATTAAAACCAATATTTTTTTATTCATATTTAAAACCTCCTCCATCTATATACTAATAATAAAATAAGCAATATAGTAACAACTCCACATATAATAAGCATCGTTTTACTATCTTCTATAAAATATAAAAATTTATCCCAAAATGTCTGCGTTTGAGCTTTTTGCACTTCAATTTGATGATTAATGTATTTCTTTAATTTGCTTTGAAATTCTTTTTCCGTTATACTGCTCGTATCGGCCCACAACTGACAATAACTAAAATTAGGGTTTTGCCGACATTCATCGCGAGCACTAAATAAATTATATGATGGTAAATTGATGTGCTGCTGTATTAAAAGTTCACCGCGGCAAGCATTATCCCTTGAACGTACATAAAAATAAATTGCTTGTCCATGAGTATATTGCATAGTAACATCATTAATAAATGTATTTTCATATCCATCTTCGACATATATGTCATCGGTGATATTAGAAATCATAACATCAAATCGTGGTTCGGCATTCACCAGTTCATATGCATAGCTAAATTTAACATTAGCAGCTATCCTTGAAAGTTCAGCTTGTCTTTCGTAAGAACATTCAGCATGAATGCCAAAAGGAAATGCAAAAAAGCACCCTAAAAACAATGCTAAACATATTAACTTTTTCTTCAAAAGCCTAGCCTCCTTTCTTATTATACCACATTATTATTGTTTTAGTATATATTTATAGCTATAATTTCTTACTTTAAACGTAAAGTAAATTTCTGTAGCGCTCTCAACATTTTTGTTGACTTCAATATAGTAATACTTATCTTTGGCTGTAATAGGACTTACTTTTTTTGAATTAATTTTATTTGAATACCACTGGCCATTAGTTTGGTAATGAATTTCACCATATTTATTCAAGAAATAATAAAGATCATCGGCATTTTCAATATTCGAAGATTTATCTAAATCAAAATGCCCATCGATTTTTAATAAAGTTTTTAAATAATCTCCAGTAGCTGTTGGCGTAATATATTCATATGAAGTATAACAATGATCTTTTTTAGAACAAAAATTATAGCTGTTTTTAAATTTATTGCCTATTGAAAAATCATTAATAGTAAATTCTGAATCACCTAAAATACTTCCGCTAAATAATAAAGTTTCTTTTACTTGTTCGGTTTTTTCACCTTCTTTTTCAGTTAAATCTTTAGGTTTCAACTGAACATAGTTACTTTTTGCACCCATTTGGCCCTTAACATAACTAATGTTATCATTAATTTTTAATTTCATTGATTTGTATCTTAATTTAGATGGAATCTCAAAAGCTAAAATATAGCTTGTAAATTCCGTTGACAACGTTTGACCGACATATGGGGTACCAATGTCAGAAAGTCCATAATTATATTTGCTGGTCTGTCCATATGAATTAGTGCCAATACGCAGTGTAATAAGGCCTGTATTTAAAGTAATATCTTTATCTTCTTTGTTTAAAGTTTTAACATCTAATTTCACTACCACCACAGTGATGTTTTTAGTTTTTTTGCCATTTAAATAAGTGATAACGTCGCCATCTTGATTAGTTCTTGTAATAAAACTATTTTTAACATTAAAAGTTAAACTACTAGCTTGAAAAATTTTACCTTCAGAATGATCTGCACGATAAATACCAAAATTCATAAAAAAGATAAAAGCAATAATAATTGCTGCCACAATCAAAATAACATTAATCAGAAATTTATGTTCGTGATAGGCATAAGTAAAATTTCGGAAAACTTTGCGTATCCCACGTTTCATTTTATTGCTGTCAAATTCTACTGCAACTTCAAATTCTTCATTATCTTTAGTATTGATATCTAATTGTTGTAAGTCCGCTCCAAAATTAAAACTTTTTATATCAAATCCTGTGGCTCTTATTAATGTCAAAATAAGAGAAACCATCTGTATGCCCAAAGCAATAAAAGTAATATCATGAAATGCCTTAGAAATACGGACATCCAAAATAGCTTCGCCTACACCTCTTAAAACCATATAGTCTATGCCATATACTACCATCAATAAAACATATAACGAAATATTTATTATATATAACTTTTTAGGTTTATTTTTAACAAATAAAACAGAAAGAACTAAGACATTTAAAATAATAACAATTAAAACTAGAAAAAAGCTATAAAAGTTGATATAATGTCCAACTACAAAACCGTTACTAGCTGTAACGTAATCATCAATATAATTAGAGAAATAATTGGCAATAACCCAAGTTCGATAGATTAAAATGGCCATCAAAAGCGCCATAATTAAATTTATTAATCTAAAATGCTTGATAAATAGCGCATAAGGCTTTCTTAATACCATATTAAGGCCCCTTTCCCTACTATAGACATTATACCTTATTTTTTTATAAAATAAAAGCTTTTATCTAAAATTATTAGAATTTTAAAAAGTCTTTTTTAACTTAAAATAAAACAAAAAGCTT
Organism: uncultured Bacilli bacterium; assembly: GCA_947628765.1. GTDB lineage: Bacteria > Bacillota_I > Bacilli_A > RF39 > UBA660 > Coprosoma. The sequence goes on along the minus strand of CANRBD010000015.1, from coordinate 2,923 downwards.
CATACTTTTTGTTTTATCAAAATATTATCAAAAGATTTTGAAAACAGCGTTTTCACTTTAGATTAAATAATCTAAAATTTTTTTATATTCATTAATCAATGCATCACTAGAAAAAGCACAATTAGCCGGACTAGTAGATGGTAAGTAAATACAAGATATATTAGTTTTCGGTAAACATAATTTATTATACAAAGTCAAAGCTTTTTTACCAGTTACAAAAATAGCCGTAATTTTAGTTTCTTTTAAAAGCTGATTAATATCATTAGGTTTTGCATTTTTAATAGAACTGTCACTAGAGCCATCAATGTCACATGAAGCTAATACATCCCAAAGAGCAATATGATATTTTTTAAGTAATGCTTGGCGTTCATCAACTATACTCGGCATTGGTTCATTAAGTACATCAGCTAAAACTTTCCAAAAACGATTTTGCGGATGCATATAATAAAAACCAAGTTCACGCGATTTTACTGATGGCATAGAACCCAAAATCAGTATTTTACTATTACTATCATAAAATGGATTTAATGTATGTTTTACTTTAACCATCATACCACTTCCTATAAATAATATTAAAACCCTTTTACAAGGGTTGTTTTTATATTGGCTGCCCCAGTTAGATTCGAACTAACGATCATGGAGTCAGAGTCCACCGCCTTACCGCTTGGCCATGGGGCAAATTCAAATTACGATTATTATTATATCATATTTAAATTATAAATACCATAACAAAAAATATCTAATCACTTCTATTAGATATTTTTAAAATCACAATTCTTTTAAAATATGTACATCTTGAGCTAATGCTTCTTCAAAATGCTTTTGCGCTTTTATTTTTTGATTTTCACTTAATGGAAGATATTCATATTTAGGCACAAAATCATATTCTTCCTCGCTTAATTGAAGCTCTTCACTTGGATAGTATTCTGAAGAATTACCGCTAAATCTTAAACCCCTATGAAAACGAGAACTATAGAAATAGCTAGACAAATCATTAGCTTCAGTTAATTTATCATTTAAGGCATCAATATTATAAACTGTCGTTAATAATAATCTTTCAAGGTCTTCTTTAGAAACTTCGCCTTTTTCATTTATCTCAACATCAATATCATTTAAAATTTTATCAAGTTCTTCATCGCACTTATCAGTAAGTGACTCAATAATTGTCAAAAGTAAAAGAACTTTATTTTTCATTATCTTAATATATTTTTCATAATATTCTAAAACTGCTGGATTAAACTCATATTTAGAAGCCGTTAGAAATTTGTCCGTAAACCATTGACTAGCTGCCTCTTCATTAATACGATGGGCATGTTCTGTGTGCTTTTGGTTTTCATATTCCTCTATTCTTTTTTTCGCTTCAGCATTTTCGGTTTCAAAGGCACTATCTAAATAATTGGTGATTTCTTCTTTAGTAATCATAACTTTAGATTCATTCACAGCTCTTTTTAATTCACTAACATTTTTTTCATAAAATTTTTCCAATAGTGTTTTACAAATATTAGAATCATAATATGGCTCATTTAATTCTTGAATTATTTTTTGAACATTTTCAAACATTTTAATGCCTCCTATGTAATTTAAAATCCAAATAAGCTTTTAGCGCAAGCTTCTCGGCTTGCATCCATTTGTCTATCTAGTTCTTCCTTCTGCCTTTTTGAAAGTGGAATATTTCCTGGCCTATGACAATCATGGATACTAACTATTTGAAGCGATTTACTAGGATAGATTTCATTTTCACTAATACCTTCTCTACCTAAAGAAAATGGTGACATTTTAAATGTTAAATAAGTAGATAAATTATTAGCATCATTGACCTTGCTTATTAACTTGTCAATATTATAAACTGTTGGAACTAATAAACGTTCAAAATCTTCTTTAGCTACTTCTTTATTTTGATTTAAAACGATATCATACTTATTTCGCAATTCTTCATATTCTTTTTCTTCATTATCAATATTTTCAATAATACTTAAAAGCAAAAGTGCTTTCTTTCTAACAATATTAGAATATTTATGAAAATATTCTAAAGTAAATGGTTCAAAACTATATCTAGCGGCCGTACATTCATCAGCAAAGCGATTACAATGCTCTTCGATTTGTTTTTTATCTGCCCACCATGGATTATCAAACATGGTTTCACGCCATTTGCCGGATTTAATCTCATCACTTTGCATATATTCCTCATATTCTTTTTGCCTTTTAATCAATCTATTTAACGTTTCAGGCTCTTCTTCGATAAATTTTTCATCTAAAAATTTTTGAATATCATCAGCCGTAACAGTTATTTGATAGTTACTAACCATATCTTTTATTTCTGCAAAATTTTTATGATAAAATTTTTCTAACATTATTTGTAAATATTTAGAATCATAATATGGCTCATCTAATTCTTTTAAAAGTTTTTTAAATTGTTTTAATTCCATATTTCTTCCTCCAAAAACAAAAATGGTGCCTGCGATCGGACTTGAACCGATACGACAAAACTGTCACTTGATTTTAAGTGCTTACTCTATATCTAGTAATTATAAATGGGTAAACCATTGAATTATAAGTGCTAATTAATGATTTTAATATGATATAGATGTCTAAAAATAGGTTAAATGTAGACACTTTGTAGACTAATCACTAAAAATTGAGTAATTTTTACATAATTTTCTGTTAGTGGCATCACCACTTGTATATATCAATTATAACATAAGACACCACCCCAGTAAACAGTAAACTGGTAAAATGAATTATATATTATGTGCGTTTATAATAGAAGTGAAACAAAAGATGTATAAACGCACAATAATAAACTGCATAATTTAGTATAAAGCATTGCGTAAAGAACGTTTGTTTGATATAATGTTTATGGATACATTTGAAATATATCAGGTGTTTTCCCTTTCAATTATCAAAAGATAAGAGAAAGGTGGTG
>CANRBD010000014.1 GCA_947628765.1 uncultured Bacilli bacterium | reverse complement strand
TATTTAAATAAACTAAATTCCAGATATGGTTATCATTAGATATTTTGTAATTTGGAATATGTAATTGGTCTAAGAAAATTTTCATGGCATCACTGTAACCACTACATAGGGCCATACCTTCTAATAAAGGCCCATTAGCTTTATGAGAATTATATTTATATTCATCTTTGTCATTTTGTTCAATTTTAGCAGCTCTTGCTTCATCATATGCTGAATGATTAATTAAATAATCATGATAAGCTTTTATTTTTTCTTCATCGGACATATTATCTTTGATGATTTCATTTTTGATTTCATTTATTTTTTGATTAATATTATTAATATCTTCTTTAGTATAAAGCTTATCAATTTTAATTATGACTTTGCCATAAGTATTAGTCGTAATAAATAATTTTTGATAACTGTTATATGGTGATACCATGTTATTAATAACCGATAATAAAATTTGATTTTCAGAAATAGTTTTTAAGTCTTTAGTACAGTTTTTGTATTCTTTAGCGCAGTAGAAAGTAAATTCTTCATTGCCAGAATTTAGAAAAGTGAAAATCACATCTTTAATTCCTTGTTCGTTTTTAACATGAAAATCATCAGTAGTTTTAACAAATTCAAAATTATAATCATTTGAATAGTCATTGTTTGCTGGTTTATTTACAGTAGTATATGTGGCAGCTGTACTCATAACAAAAGTTACAATTTCAGTCCGATATAAAAAGCAAGTAATTAATAAAACTAATAAAATTAAAGTCGAAATATGTAATTTATGTTTTTTCATATATAGCCACCTTTCTTATATTAAAATTATAACATATTTATAATCAATTTATATATAAATTTGCAAAAAATTTAAAACAAAATGTGACAAAATAAAAAAAAATCAAATTAATTCATTTGATTTACTTTTTTTGCTAAGCGTGATTTTTCGCGGGCGCATTTATTTTTAGCAACAACATGAGCACCAGTACCTTTGTCGATTCTTTTAATCGCAACTTTTAAAGCATCTAATGCTTTATCTTTATCTTTAGCGGCTACAGCTCTTTCGACATTTTTGATAGCTGTTTTCATACTAGCAAGATAATTGTTATTGCGAGTTTGTTTTTTAATATTTACTCTAATTCTTTTTTTTGCATTTTTCATATTGGCCATAATTTCACCTCCAAGCCACACTCGTAAATACATTTTAACAAAAAATGAACAAAAAAGCAATAAAAATAGGTATTTTTGGTAAAAATAGTTAATAGGTGATAAAAATGAGTCATGAAATAGATTTAAATAAATTTGAAATTCGCACTGATTTAGCTATTGAGTTAGTAAAAGAATCAGCAACCAGAGAAATTGGGAATATTAAAGTTAGTAATATTATTTTAAATGATAGTCAAGGTAAGGAAATTGGCAAAAAAGCTGGGAATTATGTAACAATAGAATTTCCTGATATTACAGATTATGATAATAAAAATCAAATAAAAACTGTTTTTAGTGAAGAATTAAAAAAAATGCTTAAACAAGTTGGAATCAATGATGAGGCTACATGTTTAGTTATTGGTTTAGGTAATGAAAAAACTACTCCTGATGCGGTGGGGCCTTTAGTTATAGCTAAAACGATTGTGACTAATCATTTATATTTGTATGGTGATCTTGAAGAAGGCTTTCGAAGGGTTTGGGCTATTTCCCCTGGAGTGATGGGTGAAACAGGTATTGAAACTAGTGATTTAATTAAGGGAATTGTCGAAACTATCAAACCAGACTTTATTATTACAGTAGATGCCCTGGCTTCTAGTTCTATTGAAAGAGTTAATAAAACTATTCAAATGACTACCGCCGGCATCAATCCTGGTAGTGGTGTTGGTAATAAAAGAAAAGAAATTAGTAAAGATACAGTTGGCATTCCTGTAATTGCCATTGGTATTCCGACAGTTGTCGATGCGGCTTCGATTGTCAGTGATACGATTAATTATATGTATAAACATTTTGCTTATAACAAACAAAATTATAATAATCCCGCGCAAAAGTTAAAATTTGGCGTTAATTATTTAAAGCATGAAGCTAATCTTTTAGATGATGAAAAGAAAAATTTATTTGGTTTAGTCGGTTCTTTAAATACTGAAGAAGTCAAATCTTTAATCAATGAAATTTTAAATCCTATTGGTTATAATTTAATGGTTACTCCTAAGGAAGAGGATTTTATCGTAGAAAAAATTGCTGATGTAATTAGCGGAGGAATAAATAAAGCTCTGCATAAAAATGTTCAAGATGGATAAATTTTTAAGCATTAAATAATAACCGATAATATAAATAAAATGAAGACCTTAAAGGGTCTTTGTTTTTTATATATAAGGGAAGAGGGTTATTTAAATAGAAAATATTAAAAAATATATTGCGCCATTACTTGAACATATATTATAATAAAATAGGTGAGTAGTATGAAGAAAAAAATAAAACAAGAAAAATTTATTTTATATGATGAACAAAATTTTTCAGATAGGCATTCTTTAAGCGAAAAACAAAAGCATGAGCTATATGATAAAATTGATAAAAGACAAAGACGTAATGCTAAAATTATCGCTATAAGTGTTTTTCTATATATTTTTACTGTGGCCTGGTTCTTATTTAGTGTAGATTATTTTGAAGATATAGAGCAAGAAACAATATGGCTTTTAAGTACTACAATCTTCCTTATAATTGCCACATTTTTATTAATCTTTGCTTTAGTTACGAAATCAAAAGATGGTAAAATAAAATATCAATATAAAAACGCTAAATATTTTTATGTTTCCACTGTCTTTGGTATAATTGGAATATTTATTTTATTTGGAGGTCTTTCATCATTTCTGGACTTATATACCTCACTATTTATAAGTTTTATTTTCTTAGGGGCATGTGCATCATTTGGTATATACCATGATTTAACTAAAGGAAAAAAACCTTTATCACGATGGATTAAATTAACAATCACTATTGTTTTAGGAACTATCGCCGGTGTCTTAGGTTATTTTCTAAATAATGATAAGGATTTTACTTTTACTGAAGATTATTCTAAAACAGCTATGGTTATATATGATAAAAATGATCAAATAAAAGCTATTACTAAAAGTAAAAATGTTTGGTATGCTTTTATTGAAGAAAAAAATTCTAATAAAAATGAATTTTCGGTCAGTAAAGAGCCGGCCAATATGGAGTATGTTTATGAAACTGAAAACACTGAAGTATATAATTTATCAGCCAATGATAATTATGCTGTATGGACAGAAATAAGTAAAGGCGAAATAAGTTATAATTACTATGATAGATATGAAAATCAAGTATATGAATTAATCGCAATGCCATTTGATGAAAAAAGTCCGCAAAATTATAATATAGGTCTTTATAATGATAAAATTTATTATGAAATAATCGATTATAAAGAGAATTTAATTGATGTAATCGAATATGATATTTCAGAAAATAAAGATAAAGTTATTTTTACGATTAATGCTAATGCTCAAAAATTAGGTTATCAAAGCTTAAATGTCAATGATAATAATTTATTATTAACTACTTATGTTAACAATGGGTTTAATTTAATTCATGCCGACTTAAATCAAATCGCCAAAGAAAACTATAAACCAAAAGTTATCGAGTTTAGTAAAAATTATTATGATATTTATTCGGTATCATATGATAATAAAAATGAAAAATATGCGATATATTATAATGAACAAAATGTCAAAAAAATCAGTATTTTTAATAAAGATGGTAAGATAATAAAAAATGTTGCTGTTTTATCACAAAAAGATTATGCTTTTGAAAATAAACTATCTTTAAAAAATAATAAATTATATTGGATTAATATGAGTGATAGTAAAAAAATATCTGCGGATGATTATAAATTAAAAATATATGATTGTAAGAAAAACAAAACGCAAACCGTAAACAATGTTTTGCGATATACCTTGGATGGTAGTACGATATATGGCCTCGGTTTTTATAGAAATAATTTAAATTCTCCAAGGTTATATGAAATATGGAATTAAGGCACTATAAGTGCCTTTTTACTTTAAGAACATTTGTACATATAAAGTAAATGTGGTATAATTAAAGTGGTGATAATATGTATGCATATATAAAAGGAATTGTAACTGGTATTGAAAGTAGTTATATCGTATTGGATAATAATGGTATTGGCTATTTAGTTTATACCGCCAGTCCTTATTCTTTTAATATTGGTGAAGAATATATGGTTTACTTATATCAAAATGTTAGAGAAGATGAAATTAGTTTATATGGTTTTAAAACCCAAGAAGAAAAAGATTTATTTTTAAAACTAATTGGCGTTAAAGGATTAGGGTGTAAAATGGCACTTCCAATGATGGCTACTGGTAGTATAGTTGGCATTATCGATGCGATTGAAAAAGAAAATATTTTATATCTTAAGAAATTTCCGAAAATAGGTGATAAAGTCGCTAGACAAATTATTTTAGATTTAAAAGGAAAATTAGTTTCTAAAGAGACCGCACCAACTGATAATTTTGATGAACTTATTGAAGCGCTTAAAAGTCTTGGTTACAAAACAGCGGATATTAACAGAATTTTAAAAATGATTAAGCCAACTGATGATATTGAAACGCAAATTAAAGAAGCTTTGAAATTATTGCTTAAGTAGGTGATAAAATGATTTTAGTAATCAGTATATGTGGATTATTAATTGTCGTAGGTACTTGTCTTCTGATTTTAGGTTGGGCTATTTATGGCATTTTGCTTTTGATTGGACAGATTAAAAATAGAGAACTCGTTAATGATACATTCAAAAAAATTTTATATATTGTAACAACGATTCCTTTTATAGCATCAGGTTTATATGTGGTTAGTATTTTATTTGTGTCTAATTTGGCAACCCCTGAAAAAATAATGATGATAATCTTGGGTTTATTTTTAATCATTTATCCATTAATTAAGTTAAAAAATAAAATCCAAGATATTAATTATTTTGGGGGTGTATAATGGCAAAACTGACTTTTAAATATGCTACAATGAATTCTGGCAAAAGTATTGATTTAATGCGAACAGTTTATAATTATGAAGAGCAGGGTTTTCAAGTTTTGGTAATAAAGCCAGGCAAAGATACTAAAGGTGGTCTTAATATTGAATCAAGAATCGGCCTTAAAAGAAATGCCGATATTGTTTTAAAAGAAACTGATGAAGTGTTTTCTGTTTTGAAAAGTAAGCTTCATAATATTAAAGCGATTTTTATCGATGAAGCTCAGTTTTTAACCGAAAAACAAGTTGATGATTTTTTCTTAATAACTAAAACCTGTGATATACCGGTTATTTGTTATGGCCTTCGCAATAATTTTAAAATGGCAGCTTTTGAAGGCAGTAATCGTTTGCTTGTGATTGCCGATACTTTAGAAGAATTAAAAACATTGTGTGAATGTGGCGAAATTGCTCGCTTTGTTGGCCGAAAATTTAATGATGAATTTGAAGCCGATGGAGCTGAAGTAATTATCGATGGCACTAAAGGTTATGAATATGAATCATTATGTGGAAAATGTTATTTACAAAAAGTAAAAAAAATAGATTTTAATAACTATCAAAAGAGATTGAGGTGATAAAATGGATGAAAGAGTAATAACTAATCATGAACTTAAAGAAGATAATTTTGAGGGTACGATTAGGCCTGATAGTATCGATGAATATATTGGTCAAAAGGAAGTCAAAGAAAATTTAGAAGTTTTTATTAAAGCTGCTAAAATGCGTGATGAATCTTTAGATCATGTGCTTTTGTATGGCCCTCCTGGCCTTGGAAAAACTACACTAGCGTATATTATTGCTAATGAGCTAGGCACAAATATTAAAACAACTAGTGGACCTTCAATCGAAAAAAGTGGTGATCTAGCGGCGGTTCTTTCAACCTTAGAGCCTGGGGATGTTTTATTTATCGATGAGATTCATCGTATTCCGAGATATATTGAAGAAATCTTATATTCGGCAATGGAAGATTTTACGTTAGATATTATTGTCGGAAGTGATTCATCAAGTCGTAACATTAGAATTGATCTTCCACCATTTACCTTAGTTGGCGCTACTACTAGAGCCGGTGATTTAACAGGACCACTTCGTGATAGATTTGGAATTGTTGCAAAATTAAATTTTTATACTGAAGATGAACTTAAAGAAATTATTCTTCGTACTAGTAGGGTTTTGGATACCAAGATAGATGAAAATGCCGCTATCGAACTAGCTAGAAGAAGTCGGGGAACACCAAGGATTGCTAATAGATTATTTAAACGTGTTCGCGATTACGCTTTAGTTATGGGTAGTGGATGTATTAACTTAAAGATTACTAAAATAGCTTTAGATAGACTTAAAGTTGATGCTTTAGGTCTTGATGAAACAGACTATAATTTATTGAAGTCAATTATTGAAAAATTTAATGGTGGTCCAGTAGGTATCGATGCTTTGGCTTCATCTATTGGTGAAGAAGCTACAACCATTGAAGATGTTTATGAGCCTTATTTACTTCAAAATGGTTTTTTGAAAAGAACAAGTCGTGGTAGAGTGGTAACTGAAAAAGCCTATAAGCATTTAAAATTGAAAGAGAATCAAACTCTTTTTGGAGAAGCCGATGAGAACTGAAGATTTTGATTATGTGTTACCTGAGCATTTAATTGCGCAAACGCCTCTTTCAAATAGAGATGCCTCAAAACTTTTGGTTTTAGATAAAAAAACTGGAGAAATAGAACATCGAAAATTTACTGATATTTTGGATTATTTAGAAGAAGGAGATACTTTAGTTTTAAATGATACTAAAGTAATTCCTGCTAGAATATATGGTATTAAGGAAGATACTGGTGCCGAAATTGAACTTTTGCTTTTAAATGAAGAAAATAGCAAATGGAAATGTCTAGCTAGACCGGCTAAAAGAATTAAGGAAGGAACGATTGTTAATTTTGGTAATGGTTTATTAAAAGCGAAATGCACTCAAGTATTAGATGAAGGTATTAGATATTTTGAACTTACCTATAATGGTATTTTGTATGAAATATTAGATAAGTTAGGCGAAATGCCACTCCCACCTTATATTCATGAAAAATTAAAAGATAAAGACCGTTATCAAACTGTTTATGCAAAAAATATTGGTAGCGCTGCGGCTCCCACTGCTGGACTGCATTTTACGAAAGAGCTTTTAGAAAAAGTTAAAGCGAAAAAAGTCAATATTGCTTATATAACTTTACACGTAGGTCTTGGAACTTTTAGACCAGTGGCGGTTAGCGATGTGACTAAACATAAAATGCATAGCGAATTTTATGAAATGAGTAAAAAAACAGCCGATATTTTAAATAAAACTAGAGAAAATGGCAAAAATATCATTAGTGTGGGAACCACTACCACTAGAACGTTAGAGACTATAATGAATTTATATGGAACATTTAAAAAATGTGATGGTTTTACCGATATTTTTATTTATCCTGGTTATGAGTTTAAAGCTATTGATAAATTAATTACCAATTTTCATTTACCCAAATCTACTTTAATTATGTTAGTAAGTGCTTTAGCGGGTAAAGAAAATGTGTTAAAAGCTTATAAAGAAGCAGTCGAAAAAGAATATCGTTTTTTCTCCTTTGGGGATAGTATGTTTATAAAATAAAAGAGGTGATAAAAGTGGTAATAGTTATTGCTGGTCCAACCGGTACTGGTAAAACAGAACTTAGTCTATTTTTGGCTAAACATTTAAATGGTGAAATTATTAACGCTGATAGTACACAAATATATAAAGGCATGGATATTGCAACTAATAAAGTTGTAGATGAGGAAGGAATACCACATCATCTGTTAAGTTTTATGGATATAAATAAAGAATATTCTGTCTTTGATTATCAAAAAGATGCGAGAGCAAAAATTGATGATATTTTAAAAAGAGGTAAAACTCCAATCATGGTTGGAGGCACTGGTTTATATATTAAAGCGGCTTTATATGATTATAAGTTTAGTGATAAGGCTAATAATGAATATGAAGGTGTAAGTAATGATGAACTTTATAAGCAATTATTAGAAGTAGATCCTGATACGACTATTCATTTAAATAATAGAGTGAGGCTCATAAGTGCTTTAAATTATTATGAAGCTAATAAAAAACCTTACAGTGAAAAAGAAAAAACCGATAAACTTTTATATGATGCTTTATTTATAGGTTTAACCGCAGATCGTGATTTACTTTATTATAAAATAAATCAAAGAGTTGAAAAAATGTTAGAACAGGGTTTAGAAGATGAAGCCAGATTGTTATATGATACTGGCATTAGAAGCAAAGCTGTAATGACACCAATTGGGTATAAAGAACTTTTTGAGTACTTTGATGGTCATGTAGCTTTTGATGATGCTATCGAACTTATTAAACAAAGAAGTCGTAACTATGCCAAAAGACAATATACTTGGTTTAATAATCAAATGACTTTGACTTGGTTTAAAACTAATTATGAAGATTTTAATGTGACATGTACAGAAGTATTAGATTATATTAAAAGCAATAATTTATAAAAAAATATTGCTAAAAGAGATAAATTCATTTATAATATAAATGTATAGTAGAAGGTGATTTAATGCCAGAGATGTCAGAATCAAAAAAAAGGAATCTAATTATCGTTGGTCTGTGTGTGACAATTATGTTAATGATTGTCGGTTATGGAGCTCTCGATCAATTATTAGACATTAAGGGTAATGCTAAAGTTACAACTAATTGGAAAATTTTAATAACAAAAGTAGATAGCCACAGTGTTGGTAATGCAAGTAATGTTGAAGAACCAATATTTACTGATTTAACTGCTTCTTTTAATGCTAGTCTCACTTATCCTGGAGATAAAATGGAATATGATGTTACAGTTACTAATAAAGGTAATATTGAGGCCGAACTAGAAACTATTCATATGACTGATAGTAATAATAATGCGATTATCTTTACGACAGAAGGGCTTAGTGAGGGAGACACGCTAAATGTTGGTGAAAGTAAAATTTTAAAAGTGAATATAATTTATGATCCAAACACCAAAGTTCAGCCACAAATCGCAACTGCTAAACTCACAGTTGCTTTAGATTTTGGCCAAGCTGGTAAAGAGTAGAATAAAGAAAACAATTCCAAGTTTAGGAATTGTTTTTATATTGTACGTAAAAAGCATGATATTCTTCTAAAGTTAAATTTTCATCAGTTATTTGTTTAGCTACTTTTGGGCCCACATAGCGATAATGCCATGGTTCATATTGGTAACCTGTAATATCTTCTTTATCTTTTGGAAATCTTAAAATAAATCCATATTTATAAGCATTGTTTTGTAGCCATTTAAAGGCATCAGTATTTTCAAAATTATTATCAATTTCATTGATATCTAATGCTAGTCCTGTTTGATGTTCTGAAAAGCCAGCTCTAGCTGAATAGGTATCAGCTGCTTCTTTGCCATCTCTAGCTACATATCTATCGTATAAATTTACTTGATATTCATAACTGCGATATGCCGAAGCATTTTTGATGATGATATTGTCCAAAGTTGCTGCATCACTCATTTTCATAAAAGCTTCTGCAGCTTCTTTTCTAAGCGAACTATTTACGCCTGAATTATATTTAGCTGTTAAAACTACTAAGTCATCGGGTTTATAGTTTTCTGTCAAATAATAATATTTATTTACCAACATAACTTGATTTTCTTTAGTATTAGTTTGATAAACATCTTCATATTTTACTTTATCCAAATTAGAATTTACATCGGCAATGACTTTAGAAAGAGTAAAATCATGGCTTTTGTGATATGCAAGATAGCGATTTAAATTCTCTTTGATGTAATATTTTTCTTGTTCTAGTTTTAAAGATATTGAATCAATATTATTACTTACTTTTTTAACCTTTGTTTCTTTATTTTGATTAGTAAACCAATATATACCTATACTGCCTAATAAAATGAGAACAATAAGACAAATGAATATTTTTTTCATAATTATTCCTTATCTAAATAGTAAGCATAATATTCATCATAAGTAAGATTGCTTTTTTTAACTTTAGTGGCTAAATCAACACCTAAATAGCGATAATGCCATGACTCATATGAATAACCAGTAATATCTTCTTTACCTTTTGGATATCTTAAAATAAATCCATATTTATGGGCATTTTTTTGTAACCATTTAAACGCATCAGTAGTATCGAAAGTTTCTCCAGAAGCTCCATAAGTAATTACATCTAATGCTAGCCCTGTTTGATGTTCAGAGAAATCTGGTCTTGCTGCAAAGGCATCAGCTTCTTCTTCACCATTAGTATCTTTATATGTATCATAAACATCTTTTTGGTCTTCATAATTGCGATAAGCGGAATTAATAATTAAAGTAATATTATCTTTTTTAGCCGCATTAAACATATTTTTAAAGGCTTCATATACTTCACTTTTAATTGATGCTGTTCCATAACAATACCAATTGCTGACACTGACAATATCTTTAGGGGCATATTTTTCTGGTAGGCTATGATATTTGTTGACTAAGATTGCATCGCCTTTATCCATGTTAGTTTTTTCGGTATGAGTATAAAAATCATAATTTCTTTTGACATTAACATCACGAACAACTTTTTCATAGTCTATTTTGTTGCTTTGTTCTAAAAGCTTGTTAATATAACTACTATAGGTTTTAAAATTTTTCCAAATAAAGTATTTTTCACTAGCTAGTGGAATTAAATGTTCATTATAATCAGTCGATAAAGCTTTATCTATAACTTTATTATTCATTTTTAAAAGGGCCATAATTTCTTTTTCACTATATCCAACTTTAGACAGTTTATATTCATTACTAGTAAAATGTTTGTATAAGCAAAAACCAGTAATTAGTAATGCAATTAAAACTATAATAATAATTAAACCAATAATTGGTCCCTTTCTTATTTTTCTTTTTGTATACACCATATTATCACCTTAAATTTATTATATCATATTTTTGACTTAAAAAATTAAAAATATGATATAATTACCATAGTGGTGTATGATGGGAAGAGAAGTAAGTAGTGAAAAAAATAAAATTGACAAAGAAATTTTTATAATTAAAGTAATTGTTTTAATTATTTTAGTTGTGTCTTTTATATTGCTTACCATTTATTTAGTTCTCGCGCCCAAAATTGATTTAAAAAAGAATAAAGAAATTTCGATTACTTATCCTAATGTTTATAAAGAGCCTGGATATAAAGCTAAATCGCTATTTAGTGACTTAACTAAAAAAGTAAAAGTAAAGGGAAAAGTTAATTCGAAAAAGATAGGTAATTATAAAATTACTTATACCGTTAAAAACTTTCTTTTTACTACAGTCACTACGCGAATGGTCAGCATTGTCGATAAAGAAAAACCGCAAATAGTTTTGAAAGGTCATGAAGAAACTGATGTTTGTCCAAACGCGAAATACCAAGAAGAAGGTTATGAAGTTACAGATAATTATGATAAAGATTTAAAAGATAAAGTTAAAGTTAAAATAACTGATAATGAAATCATATATACGGTTAAAGACTCTTCAGGTAACGAAGCTAAGGTTATTAGAAAACTAATTTATCAAGATAAAATAAAACCTAATTTGCAGTTAAAGGGTTCAGCCAATTTAAATTTAACTGCTGGCGCTACATATTTAGAAAGTGGCTATACTGCTATTGATAATTGTGATGGTGATATATGGGGTAATGTTAAGATATTAGGTACAGTTAATCCTAATAAAATAGGAACATATACGCTTACTTATACTGTTAAAGATCATGCTGGCAATGAAAGTACAGTAACTAGAAAAGTATCCGTATCTGCACCTAGAAAAACTAATTCCGGTTGTGGTGTTTTAGGAGCTATTTATTTAACTTTTGATGATGGTCCTAATGCCTCTTCTACGGCCCAAATTTTAAATGTCTTAAAAGAGGAAGGAGTCAAAGCCACATTTTTTGTTACTAATGCTGGACCGGATGCATTAATAAAAAGAGCTTATGATGAAGGGCATACTATTGGCCTACATACTGCTAGCCACAAGTATAATGTTGTTTATGCATCAGTGAATAATTATTTTAATGATTTAAATTCTGTAGCTAGTAGAGTTAAAAGAATTACAGGTTATGATTCTAAATTTATTAGATTTCCAGGTGGTAGTAGTAATACTGTAAGCCGAAAATATTCTCCAGGTATTATGACTAGGTTAGCTAGTGAAGTAGTTAATAGAGGTTATAAATATTATGATTGGAATGTTGATTCTAACGATGCTGGCGCTTGCGCTAATAGTAAATCATCTAGCTGTGTTTATAATACTACGGTTAAATATTTATCTAAAAACAAATGCAATATGGTTTTAATGCATGACATTAAGTCATATACAGCTGATGCTTTACGCGATGTTATTAGATATGGTAAACAAAATGGATATATTTTTAAACAAATTGATAGTTCTACACCAATTGTTAGTCAAGGTATTAATAATTAGAAAAAAGACTGTACAAAGTTTAAAATAAATGTTAAAATGAATATGTACATAGTAGAGGGTGGTTTAGTGAAATACTTAGGTTTAGATTTAGGTACACGTACGCTTGGCGTTGCAATTTCCGATGCGACAAAAACGATTGCTACAACCTATACTACTTTAAGATTTTCCGATGGCGATTATAATGATGCCCTATTAAAACTTACCCCTATTGTTGAAAGCCAGCCGATTGAAAAAATAGTTCTAGGTTTTCCTAAAAACATGAATAATTCAGTTGGACCAAGAGCTTTAACTACTTTGGAATTTAAACATGCGTTAGAGCAAAAATTTAAAATTGAAGTAGTTTTACAAGATGAGAGATTATCAACTAAAGAGGCCACTAGTTATATGGTAGCAGCTGACATGTCTCGAAAAAAGCGCAAGCGTAAAATCGATAGTTTGGCGGCTAATATCATATTACAAACATATTTAGATAGGAAAGGATGATAAAGATGGAAGGGAATGAATTAAAATTTAAAGCGGTAGATGCAGAAGGGAGACAAATTGATTGCGAAACATTATTTATGTTTGAATCACCAGAAACTAATAAAAATTATATAGTTTATACTGATAATTCAATCGATGAAGAAGGTAATGTAAGAGTTTATGCTTCAATTTATAATCCAGCAGATTTAAATGTATCTGAAGGTGATGAAATGGCTGCTATGCCACTTGAACCAATTGAAACAGAAAAAGAATGGAAAATTATTGAAACAATTCTTGAAGAAATGCAAAATCAAGTTGAGGAAAGTCAAGCACAGTAATGCCTAAGAGACGTAAGTTTTCATTTAAAAAAACGGCACTATTTTTAATAGTGCTTATTATTTTAGTTGTAGTTATCTTTTTGGGCCTTTATAAGTTTGAAACTAGTGCAGTAAGTAATGATACTAAAGCTATTACTATTACTGTTGATAAAGGTAATAATTATTATACTATAGCTAAAATGCTTAAAGAAAAAAAGTTAATCAAATCAGAATTTTTCTATAAAATTTTCCTTAAACTTCATAAGCCGGAGAGAATTGAAGCTGGAGCATATGATTTAAATGGCGCAATGTCTGTTTCAGAAATTGTCGAAACTTTATGTAATAAAGAAAATATTAAAGATACTAGTTTAAAACTGACCTTTAGAGAAGGATTAAATGTACATGCAATAGCGCAAATTATTGAAAAGAAAACAGGTATTAAAGAAGAAGAATTTTTGAATAAAATATCTGATGAAACTTATATCGACACATTAAAAAGTAAATATTGGTTTATTACAGACGATGTTAAAAATCCAAATATTTATTATGATTTAGAAGGTTATTTATATCCTGACACGTATGTGTTAGAAAAAGATGAAGTATCTTTAGATAATCTTTTAGATAAAATCATGGAAAATACTAATAAAAAATTAACGCCTTTAAAAGAGACCGTTGAACAAAATAATTATAGTATTCATCAGCTTATCACTTTAGCTTCCTTAATTGAACTAGAAGCAGTAACTGATAGCGATAGAGCTTTAGTTGCTGGTGTCTTTTATAACCGCCTTAATAATAATTGGTCATTGGGTAGTGATGTCACCACTTATTATGCGGCTAATAAAGCGATGACTGAAAAACTTACTAAAGAGGAACTTAATGCTTGTAATGGTTATAATACTAGATGTATGACAATGAAAGGTCTTCCGAGTGGTCCTATCGATAATCCTAGTATAAGTGCTATTAAAGCGGCGATTAATCCAACAGATACCGATTGTTATTATTTCGTGGCTGATAGCGAAAAAAAGGTTCATTTCACCAAAAATTTAAATGAACATAATGCCATAATTGCGAAACTTAAAAAAGAAGGCAAATGGATAGGCTAGAAGCTTATGCGAAAGCGAACAATATTCCCATTATGCAAAAAGATGGGATTTTGTTTCTTCAAGATTATATAAAAAAACACCACGTAACCAAAATATTAGAAATTGGTTCCGCAATTGGGTATTCAGCTATTCAAATGGCTTTAGTAAATGAAAAAATTAACATTGTGACGATTGAAAGAGATCAGAATAGATATCATGAAGCTTTGAAAAATATTAAAGAGTTTAATGTTCAAAAACAAATCAAGATAATTTTAAATGATGCTTTAGATGTTAGGGTTGAGGGCGAATTTGATTTAATCTTTATCGATGCGGCGAAAGCGCAATATATTAAATTTTTTGAAAAATTTAAACATAATTTAAAGCCAAATGGCGTTATTATTACTGATAATTTATCGTTTCATGGGCTAACAGAAAAGATTGACGACATTAAAAGCAAAAACTTAAGAGCGCTAGTTAGAAAAATTAATAATTACAAAGAATTTTTAATTAATAATCAAGAATTCACTACAGAATTTTTAAAGATTGGGGATGGAATTGCCGTTAGTCAGAAAAAACTTTAAATAGTTTTTTCTTTTTTGTTAAAAATCGACAATTTTATGGTATACTTAATAATAGGAAGGAGTAAATAATATGGATAATGCAAAATTAAAAGCACAAGCTAAGGCGAGATTAAAAGGAAACTGGCAGGTTTTAATTGTTAGCATATTATTATTCATACTACTTGGGGGCTGTTGTTCATTTATTGCTACTGCTGTTGGTGCTTCATGGCTTTCATCACTTATTACACTAATAGTTGATGCTTTAATCGCAATGGGATTTGTAGGCATGATTTTAAATGTTGCCAGAAAAAAACCAGTTAAATTTGAAGATTTATTTGAGGAAACTAATTTATTCAATAAATATTTAGTGATTACGATTATTTTAATTGCTATCGGCTTTGTTATGTCATTAATAGAATATTTAGCTTTTGGTTCTCTATTAATGGTACTTTATCATCAAGCTGCTATCAATACATTTTTAGAGGTTATTTTAGTTATCTTTGGCTTATTCTTAAATGCGGCTATTATTATGGTAAATCTTTATGTCGGTATCACTTTATCACAAACATATTTTATCTTATATGATGAACCAAAATTATCAATCGGGGCAACGTTGATGAAGAGTTTTGATATGATGGCTGATTATGTTATTGAATACTTTATTTTAGTCCTTAGTTTCATAGGTTGGTTTATTTTAGGTTTATTTACTTTAGGAATTTTATACATTTGGTTATTCCCTTATTTTGCTGTAACTCTCGCTCTTTTCTATGATAAAATTAAAAAAGAGTATGAAGCTACCACTGGGGATTATGAAATGTTAGAGCAGGCTGAGACAGTTAAAACACCAGCTCCAAAGAAAACTACTCCAAAGAAATCAACTGCCAAAAAACCAGCTACTAAACAATCTACTACTAAAAAAGTGGCGACTAAGAAAACGGCAACAGCTAAAAAAGCCGCTACAACCAAAACGGTTAAAAAGAGTACACCTCGAAAAACTACAAAACCAAAAACTACAAAGTAAGCAAAAAGGTAGAAAATTCTACCTTTTTTTGATATAATCAATGATGCGGGTGAGAATATGAAGAAAGTAGCCATTATAACAAGTTTAAAGCAAGCTTATGATATTAAAAATTTAGTCGAAGCTTTTATTGTACCAATTAAAAATTACAGTATCAATTTTCCTAATACTTTTGATTTAGAAGAGATATCAAAAATTAAAAGTATTGGTAAAGAGGTATTTTTAGTAATGAATAAAAGCATTTATAACAATGAATTAGATGATTTAATGGCAACATTAAAACAGATAGATATTTTAAATATTAATGGTATTATTTTTTATGATATTGCTTTTATTCAGTTAAAAGCACAGTTAAATTTAAAAACAGATTTAGTATGGGCGCAGGAGCATCTAGTGACTAATTATGAAACGATTAATTATTGGTATGATAAAGGAGCGAAATATGCTTATTTATCTTCAGAACTTACTAAAGATGAAATAATAACTATTAAAAAGAAAACGAAAGCCAAATTATTTATAAATGTCTTTGGTTATATTCCAATGTTTACTTCTAAAAGACATTTAATAAATAATTATTTAGATTATTTTAATATAGATAATAAGGGGCAAAAAAAATATATTGTTAAAGAAAATAAGGCTTATCCAATTATCGATGATAAATATGGAACTACGGTATTTTCAAATTATATTTTAAATATTTTAGATGAGGATTTTTTAGATGATTATTTAGTTTTTAACAGTACATTTATTAATGAACAAGATTTTAAAGAAATGCTTACTGATTATCATAAATTTCCTTTTGAACATGGTTTTCTATATAAAGAAACGGTATATAAGGTGAAGAAAGATGAATAAACCAGAGTTACTCGCACCAGCTGGTGATTTAGAAAGACTTAAAATTGCATTGTTATATGGCGCTGATGCTGTATACGTTGGTAGTGTTTTTAACTTGAGAGCTAATGCCGATAATTTTTCTTTACAAGACTTACAAGAAGGCGTAAGTT